>JAFGPX010000185.1 GCA_016935975.1 Deltaproteobacteria bacterium | reverse complement strand
GCCGCAAAGCCGGTCCGCTTGATGGCCCATCTCATCCGGCTCTTCGTGCCCAGGGGCGGCCGGCTCATCGACCCATTCTGCGGTGGGGGCGCGACCGGGGTGGCCGCCGCGCTGACCGGCCGCCGCGCCATCCTCATCGAGCGCGACCCGGGATTCTCCGCCATGGCGCGTAGGGCCATGGCGGCAGTCCACGGACGTGAACTCGGAATAACGCATCGGATTATCAAGAAAAGTCAGAATACCGCAACGCCTCATTCTGTCAAAGACATGAGCGATAATGAGGTGTTACGGCATCATGAGTCATTGCCGCAAGATGTCGCCACCACCACGCCAGCCCTGCCCCACGCCCTGCCCGCCGGGCCTCCAGGCCCGGCCGACGCACAGGCCATGGTCGGACATCTTGGGGGCAATGTTGCTGCCCGGACGCTCCTGCGCTGGGCGCGGTCGGGCCACATCCCGGCGGTCAAGATCGGGCGGTCCTGGATGTTTGTCCCGGCTGACGTGGTCGCGGCTCTCACGAAACCGTCGTGCACGAAGGAGGTAGTTGATGTCCATCCAGCAGACAAGCCAAGGCCGGTACGTGGTCCAGATCTTTCGCTCCGACCCCCTCGGGGAAGCTCCGCTCCGGCTATGCGGTCGGGTCGAAGGCATCGACGACGCGAGGAAGAAGGAGAAGGACTTCCTGTCCGAGGCAAACGAATGGACGGCCAAGCGCAAGCTCATAAGGCAGGCGCAGGCGAAGGGGATCGCGGTGACCACGCCCTCGACCCAGCCCAGCGTGAACGGATTCGCCGACTTCTTGGAACAGACCTACTTGCCGTGGGCCAAGAGCAATCTCGACCCCAACACGATGCGCGCCCGTGCGCCGTCCCTGATGATCTTGGCCGCGGACCTGGGGAACACCCCGCTCCACCAGATCGAAAACCGGATCGATGATCTCGTCGGCAAGTGGCGCTCCGAGGGCTGCCGCTACCGCGAGTTCGACCACCTCGGCCGACCAACGAATCGTGCGCCCCGCCCCATCTCCGACGCCGGCATCAACGAGCGGCTCAAGATCTTGCGCGCCGTTCTCGGGCACGCCCACATGCGCGCGAAGGTCTTGGCCACTCCGCCGAGGATCTCGCTACTGACGAAGAAGAGGGCCGAGCCGGGTGCCGGCACGCCGGTCCGCTACTTCACACCCGACGAGCGCCCGCGCTTCCTCCGTTACGCCGATTCGGAAACCGCCGACGTTTTCAACCTCGGCAGGCTCACCGGCATGCGGCCCGCCGAAATCTTCCATCTGCTCGTCGGCTCCGTCGACCTCAAGCAGAAGAAGATCATCGTCCAGGCCGGCGCTTGTCCCCACTGCCCCGACGGCAAGTGGATTCCGAAAACCGGCGACTACCGTACCATCGACATCGCGCCCGCTCTGATGCCGATCTTACGTCGCCTGATCAAGGGCAAACCTGACGACGCCTTCGTCATCCCCAACGAGCACGGCGCACCCATCTCCCGACTGCGCGGTAGTGGTGGCCGCTTCACGCGCGTGCTCAAGCGCGCGGGGCTCGATCGCAAGGGCCTGAGCATCTACTCCCTACGCCACACCTTCGCCGCTGACCTCATCACCGCTGGACGCCCAATCACGGAGGTCGCCGCGCTCCTCGGCAACACACCGAGGACTTGCGAGCTGCACTACGCGCACCTCATGCCTGGCCGCACCGCCGAGGCCGTGAAGTCGCTCAAGGCCATCGAGCCGTGGCCGACGGCACCGTCCACGACAGCGCCTGACACCACGAAGGCGGCTAACGACACCACGCCGATCAACGAGACCAAGCAGATCAAGGTGGCGTAGCCGCCCAACAAGCTGACGAAAAAGGAGGCGCTCCGCCCGGCGAACCAGGGAAGCCGATCGCAAACCCGTCCCTATCAAACCCAGAAGGTGGAAAACGGGGGCAGCCAGCCTGGGTGAACAGGCCCGCCCCCACGGCCACCGAGGAGTGAGCCTCGATGACAACCAAACGCTACCCCGAAACCAAGAGCCTGTCTCGTTCACGCAAGATCTGTCCCGCACTCCCCTTCCCCGACCACTTCGCGGCTGCCCAGCCGCCCGCGACGAATGGTGAACATCCCGTCGACCTGCTGATCGACGCCATCCCCGAAGTCGCCTCCCGGCGGCGCAAGCTCGTGCGGATGGCGAAGCGTTGGCAGGCCGAGGCCCGGAACAAGCCCGCCTTCATCGCCTACGAGGACGCGCGCCTCGACTACTTCGTTCTGCGCGAGCAGCTCTACTTCAACGCCGGCTTCGAGCGCGGCCTGCTCGCTGGCCGTGCCGAGTCCCGCCACGCCGACGCGGCCACCCACGCTTTCGCGCACCAGCTCGGCTTGGCCGTAGCCGCTTCCGACATGCCCTCGCCTCGCATCGCGGCCGCGTTGCTCGAGGTGGCGAAGGCCGTCGTGCTCGGGCTGCCCCTTCGGTAGCCCTGGGGACTATCGGTCAGGCACCTCCGCAGAGACCGTGGCGCCGACTTCTCTGGACGTGCCTCATCTGCAATGCCATGGCTTTCAGCGGCGGTGCCGTCCCCGTGAACGGTCGACCTTGGATTGACCTCGGCGAGGCGGCATCCGTCCCTGCGGCGCTTTCACTCCCCGACCGGCTCCGGGAGCGAGCCAGGGGGCGCTGCCGCCAATGCGGCATTTGCGCCTGCACCAGCCACGTCCGGCATGCTCCAGACGGACCTT
>JAFGPX010000184.1 GCA_016935975.1 Deltaproteobacteria bacterium | reverse complement strand
GCCGGGTGGATGTCGTGCTTGTACCACCACGCCGTGGGCAACACGTTCACGCCCGCGTCCAGGATCACGGCCCGCCGCTTGTCGAGCAGGCGCTTGTTGCCCACCACGGTGGCGACGAGGTAGCCGGCCTCGTCGATCAAGGCGCGGCCGGTTTCGAGCACCAAACGGGGTGGCTCGGAACCGCTCATGCCGTCTTCGATCCCGGAGGCGATAGCCTCGACGAACTCGCCCAGCGCGGGCGTGGCCTCGCTGCCCGGCAGGTATTGCGCGTAGAGCGTGTTGTGCGAGGCGAAGCCGCCGCCGAGGTCGATGGTGTCGATGCGCGTGCCGGTTTCGCGCTCGACGGCGAGGCTGAAGGCGGCCAAGGCGCGCGCAGCTAGCCGGTAGGCCTCGGGATTGGCGATGAAGGTGCCGATGTGGCAGTGGAGGGTGCGCAGGTCCAGCCGCCCGCCGCGCACGATGCGTCGGGCCGCCTCCAGGGCGCGCCCGGTTTCCAGGTTGAAGCCGAAGCGATCCCAGACCGGCACCGGCAGCTCGGACAGGTTGACGCGCATGCCCACCTCGGGCGACAGCCCCAGGCGGTCGGCGACCCGCTCGGCGACAGACAGCTCGTCGAGATGATCGATATGCACGCGTACCTCCTTCTCGAAGGCCAGCGTCAGCTCCGCCTCGGTCTTGTACGGCCCGTTGAAGATGATCTGGCGGCCCGGCACCCCGGCGGCCAACGCCATCTCCAGCTCCATGCCCGACACCACCTCGGCCAGCGAGCCTTCCTGGTGAAACACCCTGCAAATGGCGCCCAGGTAGTTGGTCTTGTACGACCACGCCAAATCGAAGCTCGGCAGCCGGCGTCCCACCTGCGCGCGCAGCTCGCGCACACGCTCGCGCAGGCTGCGCTCGGAAAAGACGAAGAGCGGCGAGCCGTAGGTTTCCACCAGGTCGCTGATGCGCACGCCGTCGATGAGGGTGATGGGACGGATGGCCGGCGTCACGCCGAACTTGTTCATGCCGGCCAGGCTGTGGCGGACGATGATGGGCCGTTCGTACTTGGGTTTCATCGGACTTCCTTTCGCGACGGACGCAGGGTTCCCGTGGTCGAGAGTTGTTCGTAGGTCGCCAGGTCGGAAATCTGGTCGATGGCGATGCGTACGAACATGGTGCCCGCGCGGTAGCGGGGCAAGGGATGCGGCAGGGGCAGCCCCAAGGCGAGCAGCACCGCCAGGTAGGGCAGGTTCAGGCCAGCGCCCGCCGACAGGTAGATCCAGGCCGGGAAGCGCGGGTTGATCTCGATGACGTGGTAGTCGTCGGACTGGGTGTCGCGCAGGATCTCGACCTCCAGCGGGCCGCGCCAAGCCAGCGCGCCGATCACGCGCTCGGTGATCTCGGTCAGCTTGTCGTTCTCGATGGCCACGCCGCACCAGCCCTTGCCCTTGTCGGTCAGCATGGTCTTGCGCATGGCCACGGCGCCGGCCATGTTGCCCTTGCCGTCGCCCAGGGCGGCCACGTTGTACTCCTCGCCCGGGATGTACTTCTGCACGATGATGGGCAGGCCCCACTGCGCGGCATAGCGATGGAAGGCGGCCGTGGCGTCGCTCTCGTTGTGCGCGATGGTGGCGCCGTAGTACACGCCCTTGACCAGCAGGGGATAGCCGTACTTGCCGCCCAGCTTGCCCATGGCCTCCGCGCTCAGCACCGGCTCGGAGGGCGGAATGGCGATTCTGCCGTCTTCCCCCAGCTTGGGTAGATGCGTCTTGGAGGCCCGTTCCAGCGAATCCAGGGTGGGCAGGAACGTCCGCGTGCCCGACTGCTCCAGCTCGGGGGCCAGGGCCAGGACCGCGCGTAGCTCGGAATCGAGCGTGGGCAGCAGCACGTCGATGCCCATCTCGGCGCGCACTCGATGCAGCCGATCGCGTAAGGCCTCGCGGCCCGCCGACGGGTAGGGCAGGATGGCGCCGCCGTCGAGGAGGCCCTCGGCGTAGAAGCCGGGATCGAGCGTGTCGTAGCCGAGGCCGATGACCCGCCCGGCGAAGCCGGGCTCGTGGCGCAAGGAGCGCGCCACGGCCACGCCCGGGGCCGGATTGTCGGTCGCGTTCATGCCGGTGACGGCGACAGTGGCTTGCAGCTTGTCCATGGGCGACGCTACTTGACGAAGCCGCACTCGTGCAGCTGCATGAGAAAGTCCTGGACGTCGCGCGCCGGATCCTCGCCCGGCTCAAGCTCGAACTCGTTCGCCAAGCGCTGGGCGACCTCCTCGGGCTCGGCACCGTCTTTGAGCCACCGCAGGATTTGCAGCCCGCTCGGATTGACCGTGAAGGTGTGTCCGGTCATGGGATCGAACACGAAACCGGAATCACTCAGAGCCAGTTCGCGAAGACGGGCGGCCTGAATTGCCATGGGCACCTCGATAGATGAGTAGTCGAGGCCAGATGAGCAAAGCCCGTGCCAGGAAACTCGGCAGGCAAACCGGCCGTCCTCGGCGAGAAGCGGCGATCCTGCGGCCTTCCTGCCCGGCAGCGCGGCGGTCTGGGCCAACCAGGACAGTGCAAGTATTTGCATGGGGCACACCATGCAACATTGCATGCAACACGGAAGCGTGGGCGGCCCCCGGCGATTCCTTCCGGGACACGGGCTGGCCGCCGCCGAGCCGTCCCGCTACCGGCAGGTCCCCCCACCCCGGCCTCCGCCGACGCACACCGTGTTGGGAGCCGTGCATACGTCGCCCTCGCAACACGCTTCGTTCGCGCCGCCACAGGCCACGCAGGTTCCGCCGCCCGCGCCGCCGCTGACGCAGACCAGGTCGGGCAGGTTGCACTCGCGCGGCTCGCAGCAGGGTTCGTCGAGGTAGCCGCACGCTACTTCGCCGTCGATGCTTTGTCCGTCGGGGCGCCCCGGTCTTCCGTCGCGCCCGACGGTGGCCGAGTCGATGCCAGCGTCCGGCGCCAGGGGCGCGTCGACCGCCGCATCGATCGCTGGACCGGCGTCCCGCAGCATGGTGCCTCCGGTGCCTCCCGTCCTCCCACCCGTGCCGGAGGTTCCCGCCGTCCCGGCGCCGCCGCTGGCCCCCCTGCCGCGGGTGGAACCGCCGGCGCCGGTCACGCCCGCCATGCCGCCCGCGCCACCCGCGCCCTGCACGCTGGTTGCGCCAGAGGCACCACCTCGGCCTGGCATTCCGCCGTCGATGCCGATCCCGCCGCCACCGCCCGAGGGCAGTCTCCCCGCTTCGCTTCCGGCGTCGAGCCCGCCGGGTGAACCGGCCGCCCCTCCCTGGCCGAGGGTGCTGTCGATCGCCCCGGCGTCCAGTGCAAAGACGCCATCCCTCTTGCCATCCAGGCTGCCGTCCTTGGCTTTCAATCCGGATGAGTCGCTCGAACACGCGATGATCCCCGAAGCGAGAATCACCCACGGGAACTGGCGCAAGCTCGTCTGCGAGAAGTGGCCGCTGGTCATCGATTGTCCTCCAGGCTCGGGTGTGGTTGGGCTGCAACCATCGGGTTCGGTACAGCAACGGCCGTGCCATGCGGTGCAGGCACTCGCTCGGCTCGCGCACCGACATCCCGGGCGGTGCAAGTTGCGGAAGTCCCTGGGTCTTCGGGCTTCGGGAGGGTGTGCATCCTGCGGTGTTGCAATCACCTTGCAACATCGTCGGCAACGTAGGCCCGGTCCGGGCTGGCCTCTTTCCCGGTCAGTTGGGAAGAACAGGGAGGAACGGAGAAATAGAGGCGGACAAGCATGGCGAAATGGTATCGCTCCTCCGGCTCAGTTCCTCTGTTTCTCCCTGTGGATGCCCCCTGGATGGCCGGCATTGGGGCTAGCCGGTTTCGTCCTGCTCGCCGCTGCCGGGCAGTGCGATCCGGTACTCGCGGATCTTGCGATAGAGCGTGACCCGGTCCATGCCTAGCGCATCCGCCGTGCGCTGGCGGTGGAAGCCCTGGCTTTCCAGCGTCGTGCGGATCAGCAGCGCCTCGGCTTCGCCACGTTCACCGACCTGGTACCGGCTACGCTTGTCGCCTTCGCGGCCGCGCTGTGCGCCCAGGAACTCCTCGGGCAGAGCGCGCGCGTCCACGACGGACGGCTCGCACAGGGCCACGACGTAGTCGATGACGTTGATGAGCTGGCGCACGTTGCCCTCCCAGCGCGCCTCCTCGAGCAGGCGCATCGCCTCGCGGGAGAAGCGCATGGGCAGGCGGCCGGCGGCCACCGAGCGCCGCGCGAGCAGGAACGCGGCCAGCGGCGCGATGTCCTCGCGACGCTCGCGCAAGGGCGGAATGCGAATCGGGATCACGCACAGGCGATAGAACAGATCCTGGCGGAAGGTGCCGCGGGCCAGCGCCTGCTCCAGCTCGATGTTGGTCGCGGCCAGCACGCGGATGTTGGCTGGCTGGTAGCGCGAGTCGCCGACGCGTTGGTAGGTCTTCTCTTGCAGCAGTCGCAGCAGCTTGGCTTGCAGGGGTATGGCCAGATCGCCGATCTCGTCGAGAAACAGGGTGCCGCCCTCGGCGGTTTCGACCAGCCCCTTGCGGTCGCGTACCGCGCCGGTGAAGGCGCCGCGCACATGACCGAAAAGCTCGCTTTCGAGCAAGTCGAAGGGAATGGCCGCGCAGTTGACGGCCACCAGCTGCCGTCCCCGCCGCCGGCTGGACTCGTGGATGGCGCGCGCCACCAGCTCCTTGCCGGTACCGCTCTCGCCGGTGATGAGCACCGTGGTGTCGCTGGCGGCCACGCGCCGAATGGTGTCGACGATCTTGCGAATGGCCAGCGAACGGCCCACGAACTGGCGCAAGGTGTCTTCGCCCGTCGTCGCACCGCTGCCCAGCATCCTGGGCTCGCTGGTCCGCGCGCCGCAAGCCCTGATCTGCGGCAGGTGGAAGGTCACGACCGTGCCGCGTGGCACTCCGTTGGAACCGACCAGCGGCCTGAGCGTCCGGTGCACGCGCAGCACGGTCCCATCGCGCGTCACGAAGTCAAAGTCCTCGTGATCCCTCGCCGCACCACGCGGCACGGCGCAATCGATACCGCCTACCCCGCCGCGCAGCGCCTCGGAGCACGGCCGGCCGACCGCCTCGCTCGCAGGAATGCCGGTCAGGGACTCGGCTGCGGCGCTGAAGAAGAGGATCTTGCCGTCGGTTCCGACGACGAACATCCCTTCCCCCATGCAGTCGAGGGCTGCGCGCAAGATTTCCGGCTCGGTCAAGAGGGGCGTATCGACCATGCTCGCTACCGAGAGATCCCCGGAATGGTAGCATTCCTTCCGTGGCGGCGCAGAGGGGAAGCAAGCCCGCACCCGGTCGCTGGCGTGCTTCTTGCTGAGGAACGAGGCCGACGTCAAGGATACGACGCATGCAACATGCACCAAAGCGGGCACGACATCCCGTGACAACACCCGCCGCGTTCACTCTCTTTCTCGCAGTTGGCGGGCTCTGCCTGTCTTGCAGCAACCGCGGCTCGGTCGCGGTGGGCGGCGCTTGCAGGGCGGACGAGTCGTGCGTGACCGGCGTGTGCATTCCCGAGGCCAGCACTGCCTCGAGCACCGCGTGGTCCGGAGGCTACTGCTCGGGCAACTGCGCCACCACGACTTGTCCGCAGGGACTGTGCCTGACGCTGGCCGACGGGCGCTCGTACTGCGTCTCGGAGTGCGCGGGCGACGGCGATTGCCGCGCCGGCTACGTGTGCTCGGCTGGTGTCGGCGCCTGCTTGCCCGATTGCCGCCTGGGATGGAGTTGCGGTTCCTTCCTGGTCTGTGACATGGCGACAGGCGCTTGCACCTTGCCCATGCCTGTGTCGGGAAACACGTCGCTCGGTTCGGCTTGCACCATCAATCTCGAGTGCGCGACCGGGATGTGCATCCCCGAGCGGAGCGGCAACGGGACCGTCGCCTGGACGGGTGGCCTCTGCTCGCAAGAGTGCGCGAGCGCGGCCTGTCCCGCCGGGAGCGCGTGCGCTCCCATGGAGGATGGCAGCGCCTATTGTGTGCCCGTCTGCGCGAGCCCGGCCGACTGCCGCGCCGGCTACGTGTGCGACGTCGAGATCGCCGGTTGCCTTCCTGACTGCCGGCTGGGGTGGTCGTGTGGGACCCAGCTCGTCTGCGATGCCAGCAATGGGAGTTGCGTGAGCCCGGCCCATGCCGATGCGGGGACGCGCGACGGGGGCGCTGCCGACAGCGGCCAAGGCGATGCGGGCGGGCGAGGCGACAACGACGCCGGCGGATTCGGCCCGGGCGACGCCGGCGGGTTCGGCCCGGACGACGTCGGCGGGCGGGGCGACAACGACGCCGGCGGGTTCGGCCCGGGAGGGGACGACGCTGGTCGTGGCTCTGGGGCAAGCCCCGGTGGTATGTGGGCGACAGGACCCCAGCCACTGCGCTGAGTCCCCGGGGGAAATGGCGTCGGGTGCTCCGGTTCCGGCTCTTCCTGGGCCGCAGCAGCCGAAGGCATCCGTGTTGCATGGCATGTTGCAGCGACGTTGCCTCGACCGAGCCGAAATCCTGCAGCCTGCTGCCCGCGCGCAGCTTCGGTCTATCCATGCGCAATTTCGGCGCTGACTGCGGACGATTCCGCCGGCGCCAGCGTCGCCGCTGCGTTCGGTTCTTGGCACGGCCGTTGCTGTCGTATGGCTCCTGCTGATTCCACGCATTGCCAGGAGGCAGGTATGCACTCACAGAGTCGCCGTAGCGTTCCCCTACATCTCATTTCTGGGCTAGTCGTCTGTTTCTTCTTGGGCGTGGCCGCCGGCACGGTTCGCGCGCAGGGTGGCCCCGGCGGCTCGGACGCGGGGAGCGGTGGGGCAGACGCGGGGGGCGGAAAACAGGATGCGCCCGAAACGCCGTCGGACGGCGGCACCATCGACACCCAAGGCATCACGTGCAGAAGCCCAGGGGACTGCGACGACGGCAACGTGTGCACCACGGATACCTGCGACCGGCAGACCAGCACCTGCCGCCACATCCGACGCAACGGTTGTTGTCTGGACGACAGCGAGTGCGCGGACAACAACGAGTGCACGCAGGACGTCTGCGTGCCGGAGTCGAACACGTGCACCCACGTGGCCATCGAGTCCTGCTGCACCAACAACAATCAGTGCGGCGACCAGACCGCGTGCACGCTCGACTACTGCGACCTGTCGAGCAACACCTGCCAGCACACCCCGATCCCGGGTTGTTGCACGAGCGACGCGGATTGCCTGGACACGACCCCGTGCACGAACGACACCTGCAACCTGGCGAACGGTACCTGCGCGCACACTGCGGTGCCGGGGTGCTGCACGAGCGACGGGGATTGCAGCGACGGTAACGCGTGCACCACGGATCGCTGCAGCACGGCCAACGGCGTGTGTGTGTACGCGACGGTACCGGGCTGCTGCACCAGCAACGCCGACTGCAACGACGCGGACATCTGCACGGGCGACACCTGCAACACCACCAACGGTCAATGCGAGCACACCGTGATCCCCACCTGCTGCACGTCCGACGCGCAATGCAACGACGGCGACGTGTGCACCGCGGATCGCTGCGATCAGAACACCCACCTGTGCCAGAACTCGGCCATCACGGGTTGCTGCACGGGCGACGACGACTGCGGCGACGGCTCGGACTGCACCACCGACACCTGCGACACCACGACCGGTACTTGCCTGCACACGCCGGTGCCCAACTGCTGTACGGACGCCGCGGACTGCAACGACGGCAACATCTGCACCACGGACAGCTGCAACGTGACCAGCGGCCTGTGCGAGAACGCCAAGATTGTTGGCTGCTGCCTCACGGCGGGCGACTGCAACGACGGCGACGCTTGCACGCAAGACCAGTGCAACTTCAGAACCAACCGCTGCACCTTCGCGACCGTTCTGGGTTGCTGCAGTAGTGACGGTGACTGCGCCGACACCAACGTCTGCACGGCCGACACATGCGACCTGACATCCCACGAGTGCCGGTACACCCCCATCGCCGGTTGCTGTCTGACCGCCGCTGACTGCGCGGACAGCTCGGTATGCACGGCCGACGCCTGCGATGCGACCTCCCACCAGTGCACCCACACCGCCATCGCCGGTTGCTGCACCAACGACGACGCGTGCGTGGACGGCAACGTGTGCACCACCGATACTTGCGACGTGGCCAGCGGCGTGTGTGCCTACGCCGACGTGGCGGGCTGCTGCACGAGCGGGGCCGATTGCGACGACGGCAATGTCTGCACGAACGACCTATGCAATGCGTCCACCAACGCTTGCACGAACACCGCGATCGCCGGCTGCTGCCTGGCCGACGCCGAGTGCGCCGACACGGACGTGTGCACGGCGGACAGCTGCGAGTTGTCGCTGCACGTATGCCTGAACGAGAACATCACGGGGTGCTGCACCACCTCGCTGCAATGCGTAGACGGCAACGTCTGTACGACCGACGTCTGCGATCTGGGGAGCAACCGCTGCACGCACCTGGCGGTGCCGGTGTGTTGCACCAGCGACGCGGCCTGCGATGATGGCAATGCGTGCACCTCGGATAGCTGCGACACGCTGACCGGCGCCTGCTCCAACACCGCGATCGCGGACTGCTGCCTGCAGAACGGAGACTGCCAGGATGGCGACGTCTGCACTTCCGACCGGTGCAACACCGCGACGAACCGCTGCGAGTTTCCGGCCGTGCCCGGGTGCTGCACGGCGGATAGCCAGTGCAACGATGGCAACGCGTGCACGAGCGACACCTGCAGTCCCACGCAACACACCTGCCAGCACACGGTGATCGCCGGTTGCGCCATCGACGGCGGGGTTCTGGATGGAGGAGCCGTGATCGATGCGTCGTTACCCGGCGACGGGCCGGGGGCGGCCGACGTTCCGCTCATGGCGGACACCGGGCCTGGCCCCGACGGCCCGGCCGGCCCCGACGGCCCGCTGGTTGTCTTCGATGCGGCAATCGATGTTGCGGCTCCCACCGATGTCGGCATCGATGTCGCCGTGGCGAGCGTCGATTCCGCGTCGGTTCTCGACGGATTGGGGCCCAGCGTGGATGGTTCGGTGGCGGTCGATGGCGCGTCCGCGGACGCTCGCGACTGGCCCGAGGTGGGAGATGGCGGTACCGCGCGCGTGGCGAAGATCAGCGGCGGCGGTTGCAGCTGCAAGATCGGCATGGCCGGCGGCCAAGCGCGCGGCCTCTTGCCGGCGCTGCTCATGGCTCTGGCCGCGGTGCTGCTGCGCCGGGGCGGGCGCGGCTCGGGGAAGGGAGGGGCAAAGTGAGCCCGCGCAGAGGTCGCCCCAGGCTGCTGTTTTGTCTCGGCCTGGCGGGTTTGCTCCTGTTCGCCGCCGCGACGGCCCGCGGCGAGGGCCTCGATGTGCAGAACTTCAAACCGGCATTGTCGCGCAGCGGTTTCTTCACGCTGGAGAGCCCGCGCGTGCTCGGCCACCTGGTGCCGAACGTGGGCTTGACGCTCGACTATGGCAAGGAGATCCTGGTGGCGCGCGACCCGGTGACCGACGAGGTGCTTCCGGACGGCAAGCTGGTGGACAACCGGTTCGCGGCCCACCTGACGACGGCGCTGGGTCTGTGGAATCGCGCCGAGGTGGGCCTGCGCGTGCCCGTCGTGCTCTATCAGAGCGGCAGCCTCGCGGGGCTGGGTAGTGCTGACTCTTTGTCGCAGACGGTGCTCGGCGACCTCGGCCTAGGGGCCAAGGTGCGCCTGCTAGGCCCGGACGGTTGGGGGGCGGGGCTGCGCCTCGTGGGCTCGCTCGCAGCGTCGCTGCCTACGGGCTCGGACACGGCGTTCGCGGGCTCGGGCGCCGTGGCCGTGCGTCCGGGGTTGGTGGCGGGTCTGGACCTGGGACCACTCGCCGCCGCGCTCAACCTCGGCTACGTGGTGCGCGGCAAGTCGCAAGTCGCGGGGCTGACCGTGGACGACGAAATCGACGTGGGGCTGGCGGCGGCTTTCGCGGTTGCGCCCGATGCCCTGTGGGGGCTGGCCGAGGTTTGGGGGCGCAAGGGTGTCCAGGGCGACACGAACCTGAGCGCGACTCCCATCGAGCTCGACGCTGGTCTCCGTTTCGTCATTTGGGGACCTTGGCTCGGCCAGGCGGGGCTTGGCGCCGGCCTGTCGCAAGGCTACGGGGCACCCAAGCTACGCGGCGTCTTGGCGCTCGCCTACGCCCCGGTTGGCATCGGGGGCGCGCCCGCGAGCGCGCCCACGCCCGCGCCGTCGTCCGATGCCGACGGCGACGGTATTCTCGACGGTATCGACCGCTGTCCGGGGGAGGCAGAAGACCGGGACGGTTTCGAGGACGGCGATGGCTGTCCCGAGTACGACAATGACGGCGACGGCGTACCGGACGGCAGGGACGGCTGTTCGAATGACCCGGAAGATAAAGACGGATTCCAGGACGCCGACGGCTGCCCCGAGCTCGACAACGACGGCGACGGCGTGGTCGACGCGCAGGATGCCTGCCCGGACCGCATGGAAGACACGGACGGATTCCAGGATGGCGACGGTTGCCCCGAAAACGACAACGACGGCGACGGTATTCCCGACATCCGCGACAAGTGCCCCAACGAGGCCGAGGTTTGGAACGGCAACGCGGACGACGACGGTTGCCCGGATGCCGGCGCGGTGCTGGTCGAGCTGACCAAGGAGAAGCTGGTCATCCGGCAGGAGGTCAAGTTCCAGACCGGGCGCGCCCGGGTGAAGCCGGATTCCTTCCAACTCCTGGCCACGGTGGCCAAGCTCCTCGTGCTGCATCCGGAAATCACCCGCGTCCGCGTGGAAGGGCACACCGATGCCAAGGGCAAGCGGGACAAGAACCTCAAGCTGTCCCAGGCGCGCGCCGAGGCCGTGCGCAACCACCTCATCGAGGTCAACGGCATCGAGGCCGAGCGGCTGCAGGCCGTGGGCTACGGTCCCGACCGGCCCGTGGCCTCGAACAAGACCAAGCAGGGACGCGCTCTCAACCGACGGGTCGAGTTCATCATCGTCGCGCAGTAGCCGCGCGACGAGGGGCGCGCGAATCCAAACCGGCGCTCGCGGCTCTAATCCCGAAGAGTCATGAGCTTCAGCATTCCCAGCCTGTTCCTTGCCGGTCTTCTGACCTTCCTGTCGCCCTGCGTGTTGCCGCTGGTTCCCATCTACCTGGCGATGCTGGCCGGCACCTCGGCCGCGGCGGTGCGCGAAGGGGAGGGCAGGGGTCGACTGGTGGCGGGCACCATTGCGTTTGCCCTGGGCCTCGCGCTGGTCTTCGTGACGCTGGGGCTGGCCGCCTCGGCGGTGGGACGCGCGCTTTCGGGCCACAGGGTGCTGCTTCTGCAGTTGGCCGGCGTGGCCGTGTTCCTGGCGGGCCTCAAGTTGACGGGTCTGGTGCAGGTGCCCTGGCTCGATCGCGAGGCGCGGCCGTATCTGGCGTCCGTGCGCAAAGGGGGCGGGCTGCTGTGGCCGTTCCTTCTGGGCGCCGCTTTCGCACTGGGCTGGAGCCCGTGCATAGGCCCGGTGCTCGGCTCCGTGCTCGTGTTCGCGGGCAGCACGGGCAGCGCCCCGATGGCCGCTTTCTACCTCGGCATCTACGCCCTGGGCCTGACCCTGCCGCTCGTCGCGGTTTCTCTGGCGTCGCCGATAGCGCTGCGCCTGCTCGACCGGGCCAAGCGCCACCTGCGTCGCTTCGAGATCGCGAGCGGGGCGCTGCTGGCCGCGCTCGGGCTGCTGTTTGTCACCGGCCACGTGTCGGTCCTCATGACGCCTTTGGCGACGGCGCCGTCCGCATCCGTGCCGGCGGTCGTGCCCGCCGCGGCGGCGCCGGCCACCTGTAGCGCGAATGCGTCGCCGGCCGACGACGCTCCCGCACCATTGTCCAGCATCGGCAGCGAGAACGAACGGTCTCCAGCCCTGCTCAAGTTCGTGGCCGCGGATTGCTCCATCTGCCAGCGCATGGCGCCCGTCGTGGCCGCCGCCGAGCGCGCCTGCTCCCGGCACGGCGTGCGCGTGGAGGAGATCGACGTGGCCACCGCCGCCGGTCGCGCCCGGGCCGCGAAGCACGGGGTGCTCGGGGTGCCGACCTTTCTCTTCGTCGAGCGCGACGGCGCCGAGGTCGCGCGCCTGGTCGGCGAGCAGCCGCGCGAGGTGCTCGTCCAATCGCTGGAGGTGCTGGCCGGACACGAGTGCGACGGCTTCCGCGCTTTCGAGCAAACCCCGGCAGCGGGAACGTAGCGGGTTTCGTGGCTAGCCTGCAAGACGGGACAGGCTGCTGGCAGCGAGATCCTCTCGGGTAGCTTCTGACCGCCCGCCGGGCCGGCCCGCGGGCCGCGGCCTGCGCAAGCGAGGGCGTGAGCGTGAGCGTGTTCGTGTGGCGGAAGGCGCGGGCCGCGAGTCGCGCACGCTCACGCACGCGCAAAACGCCCACGCGAGCCGCGACACACGGGCCGAACACGCTCACGCTGTCGCTCACGGGCACGCTGGCCGGTCCGCGCTGCCCCAGAAGGCCTCTCGCCCATGTGCGCTAGCCGGGTGAGCCTGGCGTGCCCACGATCGAGCACCGGGATCTGCCACCGGGCTCCGGCTACTCGGGCACGGTGGGATAGCCGGCCGCGCTCCACTTCTCGATGCCGCCCTCCATCACCCAGACGAGAGGGTAGTCGTGGTTCACGAGGGTGGTGTAGGCGGACTCGCTGCGCACGCCTCTGCGGCAGTAGAGGACGATGTGGCGTGTGGGATCGACCTCGGCAAGACGACCTTCCAGCGTGTCATAGGGGATCTTCAGCGAGCCGGGGATGAAACCGTAGTTGTAGTACATCTCGTCGACCACGTTGACGAGGAGCATCTCCGGGTCGCCCGCCTGCAACCGAGCGTAAACCTCGTCGATCGAGATGTACTTGTCCTCGACATCGGGCCACGGAGGCAAGGCTGTCCCCGCGTCGGGTGCGCCGGCCAGGTCGGGCGAATCTGGCCCCGCGTCGGATGGGCGAGCCAGGTCGGGCGAGGCTGGTCCCACGTCGGATGGGCGAGCCAGGTCGGGGGAATCTGGCCCCGCGTCGGATGGGCGAGCCAGGTCGGGCGATACTGGTCCCGCATCGGGTAGGCTGACCGAGTCAGGCGAGGTTGGCCCCACGTCGGGCAGGCCGGCCAGGTCGGGCGCGGCCGCTTCTGCATCGGGTTCGCCGGGCAGGTCGGGCGCGGCAATCGCCCCGGCATCGTTCCCGCTGGCCTGGCCGGCATCAGCCGTTCCCGCATCGTCTCTGCCCTCGCATCCCGCGAGCACCAGCAGTCCAATTGCCAAGCCCCAATGTGGACCTCGCAAGCTCATGTCGTTCCTTTCCGCGGGCCGTTTCTCCGCAACCCGGAGTCAGATGATAGCGCAAGCCGTCGCCTCCTCCGCTTCGAGATTGCGCTGGACTCCCGAACAGGCGCGTCCATGATGGCAGGCGCAATGGAACAATCCGGCACGGAAATCGTCGTTCTCGTCGAGAACGCGGCGACGGACGACGCGCGGCTGCGCAGCGAGCACGGCCTGTCGCTGCTGGTGCTGGCGCACGGTCGACGGGTGCTATTCGACACCGGGGCGAGCGGGGCCGTGGCGGGCAATGCCGACGCGCTCGGCCTGGGCGACGCTCTGGCCGAGCTCGACGCCATCGTCATCAGTCATGGGCACTACGACCACGCGGGCGGTCTTGCGGCGGTGCTCGAACGCGCGCGGCGCCCCGTCCCCGTGCACGTGCGCCCGGGGTTCTTCCGCGCCAGGTGGAGCATCCGCGGCGGCACCGCCCGCGTCATCGGCGTGCCCTCGACGCGCGCGGATCTGGAAGCACGCGGGGCCCGTTTCGTCGAGGAAACGGGACCTCGCGAGATCCTGCCCGGGTTCTGGTCAAGCGGCGAGATCCCTTTGCGCGAAGAAACCACGGCGGGCGAGGCCGAGCTTGTCTCGGGGGAGTCGCCGGCCGCTGCCACCGCCGACACCTTCACCGACGAGCAG
>JAFGPX010000183.1 GCA_016935975.1 Deltaproteobacteria bacterium | reverse complement strand
GTCGCGCACAAGCTGCGCGAGATGTACTACCAGGCCCACTTCATCCACAGCCACATCGCCCATTTCTACGCCCTGGCCGCGCCCGACTTCGTGTGCGGCCCGAACGCCGATCCGGCGGTGCGCAACATCCTGGGCGTGGTCGCCAAGGTGGGCCTGGGCATCGGCGGCCAAGTGATCAAGGCGCGCGCTCTCGCCCAGGACATGCAGCGAATCATCGGGGGCCGCAGCACGCATCCCGTGTGGTGCCTCCCCGGCGGCGTATCCAAGGGCCTGTCCAAGGCCGAGCTCGACGAGATCAAGCCCATGGTCGCCGAGCTTGGCAAGTTCACCGACTTCTCGCTCAAGCTCTTCAAGGACGTGGTGCTGGGCAATCCGGCCTACGTCGAGCTGATCCTCAAGGGCCCCTACACCCTCGACGTGCACAACATGGGGCTGGTCGACGAAAACAACGCGCCTAACTTCTACGACGGGCAGGTGCGCGTGGTGGACTTCCTGGGGAAGGAGATCTGCAGGTACGAGGCGCCGGACTACGCAAAGCACGTCGGCGAGCACGTCGAATCGTGGACCTACCTCAAGTTCCCGTACCTCAAGCAGCGAGGCTGGAAGGGGTTTCGGGAGGGCATCGACACGAGCATCTACTGCGCGACTCCGCTCTCGCGTCTCAACGTCGCCGACCGCATGGCCACGCCCCGCGCGCAGGCGGCCTACGAGGAGATGTACCAGACCCTGGGTGGCCGTCCCTGCAAGGCGCTCTTGGCAAACCACTGGGCCCGGTTGGTCGAGATGGTACAGAACGCGGAGGCGCTCGAGCGCTTCTGCGCCGATCCCGAGATCACGAGCGACAAGTACCGGGTGGTTCCGCAGAGGATCACGGGCGAGGGTTTCGGGATCGTCGAGGCCATGCGCGGCACCCTGACCCACCACTACACCTGCGACGACAAGGGGATTTGCACCAGCGCGAACTTGATCGTCGGCACCACCAACAACAACGCGCCCATCCAGATGGTCACCAAGAAGGTGGCGCAGACGCTGATCAAACCGGGCAAGGAGCCGGATCAGGGCATTCTCAACATGGTCGAGATGGCGTTCCGGGCCTTCGACCCCTGCTATAGCTGCGCCACCCACTCTCTGCCGGGGCAGATGCCGATGGAGATCAAGATCTGGCAAGGCGGGGCTATCAAGCACAGGTTCGCGCGATGAAGACGCTTCTGCTCGGGATGGGCAATCCCATTCTGTCCGACGATGCCATCGGCATCCGGCTGGCTACGGACCTCGCGCAGCGGCTTCTCGGCTACCCCGGCCTCACCGTCCGGGCCGACTGCAGCGTCGGCGGTCTCGAGGTGCTCGACGTGATGGCTGGCTATTCGCGCGCCATCATCATCGATTCGATCCAAACCGTGGGTGGCGTGCCGGGACAATGGCACGCGTTCGACGCCGAGGCTCTCCGCGAAACCATGCATCTGACCAACGTCCACGACGCCAACTTCGCGACCGCACTCGAGCTGGGACATCGCTTGGGCATCCGTCTGCCCAAGCCGTCGGACATTTGCGTCTTCGCGGTCGAGGCGGAAGACACGGTAACCTTCTCGGAGCGAATGACACCAGCGCTCGAAGCACGCTACCCGGCCCTCTTGGACGAGATCCTCCGTGCGACTCGCCGACTGCTGCTCGGAGCCCGGCGGGTCGGACGAGGCGGGAATGCGTCGGCCCGAACGCGGCATGGGGCGCGCCCCGCGTGATCCGCAAGAACCCCATACGCGCATGCAATTGTGAGTATTCCGGGCCAGGATCCGACACGGCGGACCCATGGGCCTTCCCGTGTCGCCCGTGCCTCACCAGATTGTTGTCCGCGCACCGACGATGGTCTGCGCCGGGACATAGGCAGCGTGGTGACGCGGTGACCGGAGAGACTCGTGCGAAGATTCAGGCGCGGGCCGGGGCCGACCAGCGAAGAAAACCAGACGCTCCGCATACGGATTCTGCCGGGGGCTCTGCGGCGCGGTGAGGACTTGTTCGATGGCCATGGCGACAAGCGACATGGACGAGCCTTAACAGTCGCTGGCCGGCTCTAGCATCCACTCGTCGGCCGGCTGCACGCTCGCGGTCGAGGCGCCCAGCAGGACGCACGCGTCGCGGTCGAGGACCGAGAGACGCCGGGCCGCCCGCGGGCGCTCGTGGCCCGCAGCCGGGGAGTGGGCGAGGAAGTTCACCTCCCAACCGTCGCCGGTTCTCACATAGGCGATCTCGACGCTCCGGCGCTCGACGAATTCCGCCTCCGGCTCCGCGCGACTCCCGCAAGCGGCTACCTCCTCTGTCAGATGCTCCGGATGCGACGGGCGAAGGGAATAGGGTGGTTTTGTGTCCCATGCGCCTTTGGGATGCGATGCGACCACGGAAAAGCGCTAGAATTTTCCTGCGTACTCGCATTCGACGGAGCTCTCCATGAGATCGACTCTTCTGTCCTTGGTCTTCGTGGCATTGATGGTTGTGGGGATGGCCTGCACATCCAATTCGGGTGGCTCCACCGGAACGGGTGGTGCCCCGGCCTCGGGCGGCACCAGCAACGCGGGGGGATCCACAGCGAGCGGCGGCTCGCTCTCCGGTGGCTCCACCGGAACGGGTGGCGCCTCGGGCTCGGGCGGCACGAGCAGCGCGGGGGGATCCACATCGAGCGGCGGCTCGGTTTCGGGTGGCTCGACCGGAACGGGCGGCGCCTCGGGCTCGGGCGGCACGAGCAGCGCGGGGGGATCCACATCGAGCGGCGGCTCGGGCGGCGACAAAGGCACCGGGGGTGCAGCAGGCTCTGGCGGCGTACAACGAAGCGGCGGTGCACAGGGCAGCGGCGGCGTTTCGAACGCGGGCGGCGCTACGAGCACCGGAGGCGCGCAGGGCAGAGACGGCTCGGCGGGCACCGGCGGTGCCTCCGCTGGCGACGGCGGCCGTGCCGATACGCAAGGCGGCGAAGGGATGCGAGAACGCCAGATCATAACGAGGGGATTCACCTTCGATGCGCTGGAGGCCGGACCATCAGACGGCGAACCCGTCCTGCTGTTGCATGGTTTTCCCGAGACATCACTGGAGTGGAGCGCCCTGATGACCGTGTTGGCGGCCAACGGCTACCATTGCCTCGCGCCGGACCAGCGCGGGTACAGCCCCGGCGCGCGCCCTACCGAAGTGGACGCCTACAAGTACGAAGAGCTCGTCGCGGATGGGTTTGCATTCGGTAGCGAGCTCGGCGAGAAGTTTCACCTGGTCGCTCACGATTGGGGTGCGAACATCGCATGGCTGATGCTCCAGACGGAGTACTCTTCCCGAATCGCATCCTATACCGCGCTGGCCGTACCGCACTACCGGGTCTGGGCGCAGGCGGTCTACGAGGACCCAGATATGAAGCAGTATCTTTCGATGCTCAACACCTGGATGACCCCGGGCACGGGAGAGGATTTCTGGACCGCGCAAGCGATGAGGCAGATGTTCAAGCAAGCGAAGAAACCCGACGACCTGATAGAGGCGACCATCTCGCACATGTTGGAGCCGGGCTGTATGACAGCCGCACTGAACTGGTACCGGGCGTCGGATGGCCACAAGAGCGTGATCAATGACTTCGAGGCTTGGACGGTGGATGTACCCACGCTGCTTATCTTTGGTAGCACAGACATTGGACAGAAGACGGTGACAAACACCAAGCCACTCGTGACGAGTCTGAAACTCGTGCAACCGACCGGCGGTCACTTCATCGTCGACGAGCAACCCAAGGTCGTGGCCGATGAGACGCTCGCGCACTTGCGAAACAACTCCCTAAGATAGGGTTCTTCCAGTCAAATAGAACGGCGTCTGTCGGGTATTTGGGCGCGCAGTTGACGTAGGAGCCGTTCTCGGACATACGAGCTTGCCAAGCTCGGCCAGCACGTGTCCCCGCGGACAGTGGCCAAGCACAGGCCTGCGAATCTGCCTCGGGGCCGTGGCCAGAAGTGGTCGACCTTCGTTCGGAAACATCTCGGCCAGACTTGGGCCGCAGACTGGTTCACCGTCGTCACCCTACGCTTCCAGGTTCTCCACGCGTTTGTCATTTTGGACCTCGGACGCCGCGAGATCGTGCGTCTGGAAGTGACGCCCTCGCCGAGCGCTCAGTATGCCGCGCGATCCTTCGTCGAGGCCGTGTGCGAACCCGACGACTGGGCGCCACGGTTCCTGATCCGTGATCGCGACTCGATCGATGCGCGGATTTCCGACGGCGGGTGAAGGGCTTCGGCACCAGAAGTCTGGTCACGCCGCCGCGGGCCTCGCAAGCGAACGCATTCTGCGAACGGGTGATCGAGACCCGGCGGCGAGGCTGCCTCGACAACGTCATCGTGCTCGAACACCTCCAAGCCGAGCGCATCCTGCGCGAATACGTTCGGTACTTCCAAGGCCGGCCTCGTCGGGGACTGCGGATGCAGGCGCCGGTAGGGGGCCGATGGTTGCCACCGGCAGGGCCTGTGGCGGCGAAGGCCGTGCGCGGTCAGCCGGTCCTCGGCGGACTGCGCCACGAGTACAGCGTCGCTGCCTGAGCACCGGATCGGGTGCTTGTCGGTGTCGCCGATGGCAGCGAGGTTGGATTCGGAAAACTGGTGCCTACCGGCATCACGAAGCTTGCGGCTGTACTCGCCAGTCGAGGCGTGGCGGACCCCGGCCTCCCGGCGGCCCGCGCCGACCGCGGCCGGCAAGCCGTCGTCGTCGGCCGAATCTCGGCGTGTTTCGTGGAGGCGTTTCCTGCCTCTTCGTCGGACGGAGTTACTGCGGCGGACAGGCCAGCTCAGGGCATGGGCTCGCCCGCGGCACAGAGCACGGTGTCCTCCCCGGCGACGACGTCGTGGCGCAAGACCGCGTTGGCGTCGGCGCCGCGGCAGGTGCGGTCGCCGGGCGATTGGCTGCCGTCGCGGTTCACGTCGTAGAGCACGCGGACCCAGATCGGACCGCAAGGACTGCTCACGAGGGGGATCTCCAACGGCTCGCTCGACGCGCGCGGGGGCAGGATGGTCGAGAAGGTCGGTCGCGTGTCGGGCCACCAGCCGGTGAGCACCAAGGTGGGCGGCAAGCCTTCGGCCGGCGGCTCCAGGCGCAGTCGCGCCGGGCAACCGACGAAATGGGCGATGAGCAGGCCCCCTTGCACGAAGTCCGGTTGTAATCCCCGAGCGCGCAGCACCCGGTGATCGGCCGGCGTTCCCCAGAAGATGACGTCTTCGTAGGCCGGGGCATAGCCCAGCATGTGCGCCAAGGCACGCTCACGCAGCAGTGGGTTCTGGCGCGCCTCGGGTTGCCACAGCTCCCATTCATGGCCGCGCGCCGGCCGCGGCGGCATGGCCAGCCCGTCGGGCGGGGTGCGGTAGTCGAGGAAGTGGATGCTACCCACGCCGGCGAAGAGATAGGCAGGCACGCCACCCTGGTTGAGGGCGAAGAGTGGCCCCACGTGTAAGTTGGTGGTCACGTAGGGAACGCTGCGATCCCAGTCCTCGGGCGCATCGCCCGGAGGTGGCTCGACGAAGAGCGGCAGCCGCGGGCCACTGCGCTGGAGCGGCGCGCGCATGCCGGCCAGGAAGTCGACATGGGCACGCCTGAGGAAACGGTGGTGCTGGAGGCTCCACGCCATGGCTGCGAGCGAGAAGAGCACGAGCGCGGGCGGCGTGGCTCGCCGGAGCACGCCACGCTGGGGCAGCCCGACCGGGGCGAGCAGCGCCAGGAACAGGGTTGCGTAGGGCAAGAAGCGAACGCTGAAAAACTCCCAACCGCGGATGTGCAAGGGCGTGACCAGGGCGAGCAGCAGGAGGGCGGCGCCGCCCACCGCCAGCACGCGCAGCGCCCCGGGTAGCTTGCGCCACCGGGCGAAGGCCAGCGCGCCCGCCGCCAGCGCGAGCGCGGTCACCGGCCAAGCCCGCCAGGCGGGTCCCGAGACGAAGCCGCGCGCGAGCAGCACCAGTCGCTGCCCAAGCGGCAAGGAGGTGACGTAGCGGCTGAGGAATCCGCCATCGCTCGTCGTCAGCATGGCGACGACCCCTACCAGCACTGCGGGCAGCCCGGCGAGCATGGTGCCGGCGAGCGTGCGCACGCGTGCGGCCGGCTTGGCCGAGAGGCGGGCGTAGAGCACAAGCACGAGGCCCGTCATCGCGGCGGGCACGATGTGCACGCTGGCCTGGAGGGTGAGGAGCACGGCCAGCAGCAACAGCGGGCGCAAGCGCGCGAGCCCGTGGCGGAAGGCGAGGGCCAGCGCGAGGAAGCCTACGGCGGTCGAGAGGTAGCAGGACAAGAGCCCCATGTAGAGCTGCCAGTTGAGCGCGGTGGCGAAGCCGAGAAGCCCCAGCCAGCGCCGACGTGGGCCCAAGCTCGCTGCCAGCGCCAGCACCGACCAGGCCCAAACCAGGGCAAGGCCGGTGAGGGCGACACGGAACGCCGCCTGCCACGGTAGCACCCGATCGAGCAGCCCCAAGAGCAGCACGACACCCGAGCCGGTGACGGGGGTGCCGTGCTCGAGGTAGCGGTTCCAGCCGCGGCCGGCATCGTCGAGGTGACTCTGCAGGTAGGCGGCGAAGATGTGCTGGGGACCGTCGTTGGTCGGCAGATAGTCGACCCATGCCACCACCGTGACTAGGGCGATGGACAGGGCGACGACGATGGCCCAATAACGCCGACCGCCGCCGGGATCTGGGGGAGGAGGTGAGCCACCCTCGGGCTCGGTGGTCGCGTCAGCCATCCCGTAGTGTCCGGAAAATGATCGCAATCATTCTCGCATGAATTCGATGGGATATGGAGCCTGGAAAGGCGGGCAAGAGGGGGCCAGGATACCTGGCGATGTTGCCCGACACGCGGCAGTCCCTCATCATCATGATGATCGCTTCGGCGATCAACGAAAGGCTGCAGCGCAAGCTCGACTACGTGGAGAAAAAAGCGGCGCATTCTGCATTGGCGACTCCACGCCTTCACGGGCGGCAAGGATCTCTCCTTCACCTGTCCGCCGCAAGGACTCCGTCCGACGATTTGGCCTGAAAGGTCTCCGCAACGCACGGTCGGATTCGGTAGACGATGATGGCTTGCGGGCCGTGGTCGGCGCACGCCAGGTGGC
>JAFGPX010000182.1 GCA_016935975.1 Deltaproteobacteria bacterium | reverse complement strand
GGCACGCCCGGGGCCAGGCACACCCAGCCGGGGGTGATCGACCGGCAGTCCGCTTCGCAGCCGTCATCGCCCACGGCGTTGTGATCATCGCAGGCTTCGCCGCCGGAAACGATGCCGTCGCCGCAAACCACGGTCGAGATGCAGGGCTGGCCCGGGATAGGGCAAACCCAGTCCGACTCGAGCTTGCATTCGCTGGTGCAGCCATCGCCCCCCGTGGTGTTGCCGTCGTCGCACTCCTCCGACCCTCTCTGCAGACTGTCGCCGCACTTGGGCTGGCACGGCACGCCGGGTGCCGGGCACGACCAGCCTGGCTCGAGCTTGCATTCGGCAGCGCAACCATCCCCCGGCAAGGCGTTGCCGTCGTCGCACTCCTCCCCGCCGGTCTGGAGGCCGTCGCCGCACCTGGGCTGGCAAGGCGCGCCGGGCGTCAAACACGACCAGCCCGACTCGAGCTTGCACTCGTTGCTGCAACCGTCGCCCCCCGTGGTGTTGCCGTCATCGCACCCCTCGGTGCCCTCGAGGATTCCATTGCCACAGGTCGTGCCGACGCAATAGACCGACCCGTCGATGGTGATGCAACTCGTCCCTCCGGTTTCCGACCCAAGCGGGGCATCCGGCAACACGACCACGACGCCTCCCGCGTCACCAGCGAGGTCAGGCCCGAGATCGCGCTTTGCGAGGCTGGCGTCGACGGCGGGATGGTTCGCCACTCCGCCCACGTTGCAGCCACCCAACAAGCACCCCGCAAACAGAACGATTGCGATTGTTGCCAAGCTCTTGTGCATACTCCTGCCTCCTAGGTCGGGTGTCGCTGCCGACGCCCGCAGAGACACCCGACATACTCTATTTCTACCACGAATCACCAGCCTTCCGAGCATGCGCCCGACCTTCTCGCGGCGGTTTCTGAGCTTGTGCGTTGTCCTTTCACGCGCCCCTCCCCGTGTCGCCGCGTCGCACCTCAGGGTGCTCGGTAGGCCCCATTGTCATCCATCTGGAGCGAAGCCGTGCCCCATCACTCGGCGGCCCGGTTCCACCTCATCATCTGCAACGGGCTGGGCACGACTCTCGCTCGAATCTTGGGGTAGTGCGAAGCCAGAAGACGCCTGACGGCCTCGATGTCGTCGGGTGACACGACCGGCGTGATGCCAACCTTCTGCGGAGTCTCGCCCGCGTCGAACTCGCGCAAGGCATCGATCCTGATCGTGCCGACGAAGGCCACGCGTCCGGCGATGGCTTTGAACAGAGGAATACGCGCTTCACCGGTTGGGCCGTAGGCTGGGCGGTTTCCCGCCTTTGCCGGGGCCTGGGTGGCGCCCCCGGCCCCCGCGTCGGCCGGGACGGCAGACCAGAACCCCGTCTCGTAGGTCGGTTCCCCCCTCTCTTTGCCGCCGGCAAGATGCCGAGGTCGCACCTGGACAACCGCGTACGCCATCTCGTCTTGGCTCGGTGACACTCTGGCAACCACGAAGCCATCTCGTGCAGAAAGCCAGACCCCGCTCGCAGGGCCTTTGCCTCGCCAGCCGTCCGGGCCGATGCGCCCCGCTGCGAGCAGGATCTCCGCGGGCGGCGTGATCTTGAGCACGATCACAGCAACGTCATCCCCGCCCTCTACGTTGTCCTCCTCGAAGCCGACCCAAGTGGGCATCTCGCTGATCTGGCCGGCGCAGCCGACTGCAAGCAGCGAGACGACGACAAGCCTCAGAGGAAACGACCGCATGCGGAGGTGCGATAGTAGCCCGAGAAAGGCCGCCCGCAACCCGTAGTCTTTCCGAGCGCCATGCCCGCGTCGTCGCGTCGCGACTCCCGGGCGAGGGGTCGGCGAGGGACGGGGCACGAAGAGAGCTTGAGCCCTGCCCCGAAACGCACCAAGATGCGCCCTCATGTCGTCGCCAGCATCCAAGCTCGTGCGCATCGCCGTGTTTTCGTTGCTGATCGCCTCGATTTCGGCCGGCTGTCAGCGAAGGCAAAGCCCGCCCTCCGGGGCGGCCGCGCCGGCAAGCGCGCCCCCGCCGCCGGCCGAGACCGGCGGTCCCGTGATCGACTTCGATTCGCGCGTGCATGATTTCGGCGCGGTGAATGAGGGCGCGGTGCTGAAGCACGCGTTCGTCGTCAAGAACACGGGGAACGCGCCCCTCATGCTTGCCAACGTGGCCACTTCCTGCGGGTGTACCGCGGCAGCCCCCGCGACCGACACGATTCCCCCGGGCGGCAGCGCGCCAATCGAGGTCACGTTCGCGACCCGTGGCCGACGCGGGGCGGGGAGCAAGACCATCCAGGTCACCTGCAACGACAGGCTGCATCCGACGTCCGTGCTGGAAATCAAGTACGACATCAAACAGCTCTTCGCTTTCGACCCGCCGTACGTTCGCCTGACCACTGCGCGAGGCAGGGACCGCGTCGAGAAGATCTGGCTTGCCGGGACGCTCGCCCAGGAAGCCAAGCCTCGCATCGTGAAAGTGGAGGGCGGCGAGGGCCGAGTGCTTGCGACGATCTTCCAAAGCCGCGAGAAGGGCCAGGTCCGCAAGGGGGTTCAGCTCAAGCTCAAGGGCGGAAGGCAGGTTTCGGGCCAGGGACACGTGACCATCGCGACCGGGCTCCCCGACCCGGCAGAGACGCTGCTCCGGTTCCAGTACTCGGTCGAGTAGGGGCGGCACGGAAAGAGCCACTCGTCGCAGAGCGCGGGTCAGCGACTAACGCGAGGCCGCACGGGTCACGACGAAGGTTCATCGAGGGCGGGAAACGCCTTGACTCACCGCTCGGCCCGTGATTGGATTCCACCCCAAAAGTCACCTGGGTTTGGTCTTAGCAAAAAAAGGAGAGAGCCATGGGGAGAGTCGAGTCCATGAAATCTAGGAGCCTTCTGTCAACCTTGTTGATTGGTGCGATGGTTTCGTTCGGTGCTTGCGGCGACGGAGGTGAGGGTGGCGGCAAGGGAGGTGCGGGGGGCAGCGCCGGCAGCGGCGGCAGCAGCGCCCGGGGCGGCAGCGGCGGCAGCGCCGGCAGTGGCGGCAGCAGCGCCCGGGGCGGCAGCGGTGGAACCACCACGCGGGCCGACGCGGGTCGCGACGCCCCGGTCCAGGGCGGCCGCACCGGCGGCGCCGGCGGGGCTGGTGGCTCGGGCGGCGCCAGGCGAGACGGGGGCGGCGACGTGCCCCTGGCAACGGGCGGAACGGGAGGTGTCGACGCTTCGCAGGGCGTGGACGGCGCGCAGGGCCCGGAGGTCCCAATCGACGTGGGCGCGCCCACGAAGCTGCACCTTTACGTCGGCTGCGCCGACTCCTCGGGAACCATCCAGGCGTACTCGCTCAACGGTGCCACCGGCGCCGTGGCGCCGCTGGCCACGTTCCTGGCGGGCGGAGCGATCTCGAACATCGAGTTCAACGACGCCGAGGATCGCGCCTACATCGCCCATGTCATCAACAACGCATCTGTGGTTTCGACCTTCACCCGGAACAAGACCTCGGGCGCGCTCGCGCTGCTCGGCAGTCCGGTTGCCGCCCCCTACTACCCGGAGGGGCTCGGCCTGGATGGCGGCATCGACGGCGCGGCGCCATCGACCAATGCTGGCCCCCAGACCCTGACCTTCGATCGCGGCCGGCGCTTCTTGGCGGTGCCCAACTACTTCAACGGCTACCTCTTCGTCTACGACTTGGCCGCGGACGGCAGCGTGAAGTCCCGCGTGGCCACGCACACCGCCGGCGACAAAGCCCACCACGCCGTCTTCACCCTCAACAACAAGTTCCTCCTGGTTCCCTACCTGGGCTCGAACTTCATCGAGGTCTATGACTTCGACGGCGACACCGGCGAAGTGACCCCCAAGGGCAACACGGCCTTGCCGGCGGACAACTCGGGTCCGCGTCACCTGGCGCTGCACGGCAACGGCAAGTGGCTGTACGCCATCAACGAGACGGCCGGAGGCAATGACTCGCCAGCCGGGGCGATCGACTTGTTCAGCGTCGACGAGCAAACCGGCACCCTCACGGCCGAGGATACCTTCGCCGTGCCTCTGCCGGATGGGTACTCGGGCGCCAAGAACGGCTCGGAAATCGAGATCGCGCCCGCCGGGGACTTGCTCTTCGTGTCCATGCGGCTCGACAATGCCGCCCCGGGGTCGTTGGTCTCGTATCGCATCAAACAGGACACCGGCGCGCTGACGTTGATCGAGCAGGAGAGCTCGCACGGCGCTACCCCGCGCCACTTCAGCCTGACCAAGGACGGTCGCCTGCTGGTCGTCGGAAACCAGAACTCCGACACCATCGCCGTGTTCAGCGTGGATCCGGCCACGGGCGACATGACCTTCCTGCACGACCGCGACGTCTGCGACAGCCCGCGCTTCGCGCGCATGACCCTGGTGCAGTAGCTCCGACGCAATCGGACAGCGAGGATAGGATCGCGGCCCCCCGGCTCGCAGAGCTTGGGG
Source organism: Deltaproteobacteria bacterium (assembly GCA_016935975.1). Lineage (GTDB taxonomy): Bacteria > Myxococcota_A > Polyangia > Fen-1088 > Fen-1088 > Fen-1118. The sequence goes on along the minus strand of JAFGPX010000182.1, from coordinate 4,610 downwards.
GGCCGGATGCTATCTGCGCCCGGTGCTTCCGGCAGCAGGCCAGCCGGCGCGGTCCACGGATCCTCGTGTGACACCGGCAGCGCCGCGGTTGCGCGCGCGGGAGCGCAGAGTGCCCTCGTGCGTCGCTGGGCGAAGCAAAGCCAGCAGAAGAAACGCGAAGCCGACCAGCCACCCCGCGCCCCGTCCTCGGCCGGTGGAGCAGCTACAGCCGCTGTCGGAGGCGGGGACGGTGGCCGAGCTGTTGCCGCCAGCGCCCGTCGCGCTCGAGATCCCCGAGGGCGTGCCCCCCGATCCTGCAGCGCCACCGGCCGCACCGCCACTGCTGGACACGCCGGCCGCCCCGCCCGTGCCAATGCTCCCGCCACGGTCCGCGAGGCCGCCCGCGCCACCGCGAGCGCCGGCTCCTCCGCCGGCTCCGCCCCTGCCCGCGCCACCGCCCGCGCCCGCCGAGCTGGCGGCGCCTGCGGCCCCGGCCATCCCGGTCGCGCCCGCGCCGCCCCCGGCCGCGCCGCCCGTGCCCGAGCTGCCTCCGGCCTCGGCCACACCGCCGCTGCCTCCGCGGCCCGTGCCGCCTCCGCTTCCGACCGCGCCGCCCGCGCCACCGCGAGCGCCGCGACCGCCCGTGCCCGAGCTCCCGGCTGCCCCGCCCGCACCTACTCGACCGCCGTTTCTGGCCGCGCCGGTCGTGCCGCCCGTGCCCGCGCCGCCACCGCTTCCAGCCGAGCCGGCTTCACCGCCCGTGCCCGCGCTACCAGTCCCAGCCGTCCCACCCGTGCCCGCGCCGCCGCCCGTTCCGGCCGTACCACCCGTACCGGTCGTCGCGCCGCACTGGTCGTCGGTCATAACGCCGAAGCCGTCGATGCCGTCGGTAGGATCGGCGTAGGCCGTCTTGTAGTTGCGCAACGTGCGCAGCATGACCTTGTTGTTCACGTTGCCCTCGACCGTGTAGAGCGTGGTGCCCTCCGCGTAGCGCACGATTCCCGAGTGCCCGCCCTGCGGGTTGTTGTAGCGGACGTAGTCGCCGGGCTGCGGCTCGTAGCTCGCCCACTCGGCGCTGGTCTGGTACACGAAGCGCGAGTTGGTGACGAACCACTGCCGGATCTGCGTGGAGCCGCCAATCATCCAGGGGTACGTGCCTCGTTGCTCGGTGAAAGGGCAGCCGGCGCGCCAGTAGGCCCACGCCACGAACTCGGAGCACCAACCACCGGCCGCCGCGCCCGCGTAGGTCGACAGCGGGTAGCCGGTGCTGACGCCCACCTGGTCCAGGGTCTTGCCCTCCTCGGCTTCGGCGATTGCCAGGATGTCCGGTGGCGCCTCCATGACATCCAGTTGCGCCGGCGCGGCCCGGATCTCGACGGAGCGATCCGTCGGAACGTAGTCCACGACATCGTCGTCCAAGAGGGCCGACTGCGACTGCTGCCCCGGATCGGGAGCGCAACCGATCGCCAGGAGCGGAATCAACCCGAACAGCCTCGGTGTTCGCGTGCCGATCATCTCGCGTCTCCTTCTCCGTGCCGTGCTGCACGGACAGCATCATTCTACCGCCCGGCCGATCGGACGGCGGCGCGTATTGTCTTTCCCGTCGCCGCATCGCAGCTCGTGTGGATCACGCCACTCTGCGGAAAGCCACATCACGACTCCCGGAAGGCAGCGTGAGATCTCGCATTCCCGGTGCGATGGGACAGGTCGCCCGCAAGGGTCAAAACTGCGTGATGAACTTCCAGGATTCCTCGGGCACCCAACTCGTGGTTTGCCCCGGATCCTTCGGTGTCGGGTAGTGGCCCCGAAGGTCCGGCTTGTGCGGGTTGTTCTCGCCGCTGCCGAAGTTGCACACGCGAGCCGGATACCCGTCCCTGCAACCTTCCAGCGAGGTGCACGTGTGGCCGTTCGTCGGTGGCGTGGGCGGCGTGATGGTGGTGCAACCGTTCAGCTTGGCGAAGATGTTGAAGATCGCGAGCCCGCCACTGTAGCTCAGGGTCTGGTCGTCGACCCCGTGCGAAAGGAAGATGGCGATGGGCGTCTTGCAGGTCGACGAATTGGTGCCGCTCAGCGTGCCCGGATCGAGGAGGAGCGCGGCGCGGAACTTGTCGGGGCGGTCGCAGGCCAGCTCGTACGACATCGAGCCCCCGTAACTGAAGCCCGTGGTGAACACACGCGAGGTATCGATGCAGAGGTCGTCCGTGATGGCCTTGAGCATGTCGTCGGTGAAGTTCACGTCGCGGTTGTTCGGGTTGGCCCAGCCCGCGCCGCCCGAGTCCGTGAGCCCCTGGGGAGCGACGAAGATCGCGGTGTCGCCCGAGAGGTCGGAAAGCCCGTAGAAGGGCCGATCCGTGTTGTGATCCGCGTCGGGTGGGTTGACCACCGAGTTGATCGATCCATAGAACCAGTGGAAGGTGAAGATCAGTCGGTAGGGGTGCTGGTTGTCGTAGTTGCTGGGCGTCTTGAGATAGTACTGGCGGTTCTGTCCGCCGCTCGAAATGGTCCGGTTGCCGTCCTGGAGCGTGCGGGGCTTGCCGCAACCCGCGCTCGGCACGGCGTCGCCCGCCCCGCCGGCATCCGCCCCGCCCGTCCCGGTACTGCCGCCGCCGCCCGACGTGCTGCCGCCGGTGGCCCGGGTCCCACCGGCGCCCGTGATGCCGCCGCGGCCCGAGCCGCTCCCGCCGGTGGCGTCGGTTCCGCCGGCCCCGGTGCCGGTGCGGCCTCCGCGACCCGAGCCGCTCCCGCCGGTCGCCCGGGTTCCACCGGCGCCGGTCACGCCGCCGGTTGCCGATTGCCCGCCCGAGCTGGTGGCACCACCGCTGGCTCTGCTGCCGCCAGTCCCACTCCTGCCCCCGCTCGCGGTGGTGCCGCCGCTCGCTGTCACGCCGCCGCTCGCTGTCGTGCCGCCCGTGCTGGTGGTGCCGCCGCTCGCTGTCGTGCCGCCCGTGCCGGTGGCGCCGCCGCTGCTGCCACCGCCGCTGCCTCCGGATTGCTGTTGCCCGCCGGACGAAGTCGTGCTCGTGGCGCCTCCGGATTGCGAGGCTCCGCCCGCGCCGCTTCCTCCGCATCCCGCGAAGGCCAACAACGCGGCCAGAGTAAGGTAGGGGATCTGGGCTCTCATGACAAATGCTCCTTCGTGGGGTAGGGGCGAACGAAGACACTGGAGGCAGTCCTAGCAAGAACCATGTCCGGTGTCGGGTGATTGCTCCGACCTGGCCCGAGTTGTCACGAACCGTGCCCAACGCTCGAAGGAAAGCGGTGAGTCAAGGGCCGGTGCCCCGAGCCGCATCCCTGTCGAGTCGTCATCCTCAACCTGGCTGCTCCGTCGGTGAGACTCCAGAAACGAGTGATAGCCCGTTGACAGCCGGCACGCGTGACTCCGCTCCACAATCGCCGCTAGACTGCCGGCCTTCCTTCGAAGTGGACCACGGGAGACAGCCATGCCCCACGCATCCGAGTCATCTGCCATCGCGCCCAAACCCCTTTCGCGTTACCGCCGAGCGCGGCGCTACACCTACGACCTGCTGCTGACTCCGGAGGTCGACTCGCAACTCGAACGGTTCGTTCGGGCAGGTCTCTCGATCCTGATTCTCGCCAACATCCTGATGGTGGTTCTCGAGACCATACCCGCCATCCGGCGGCAATTCGGTCCGGCCTTCTACCTCTTCGAGGTCTTCTCGGTGGCGGTCTTCAGTCTCGAGTACGTTCTGCGCCTGTGGGCGGCGGTGGAGGAGCCCCGCTACGCGCGGGCCCTCTGGGGACGGCTGCGTTATGCGTTGACGCCGCTCGCCCTGGTTGACCTGCTGGCAGTCCTGCCTTTCTACGTGCCCCAGCTGATCCACGCCGACATGCGCTTCTTGCGCGGACTGCGGCTGGTGCGCCTGGCACGCGTTTTCAAGTTGGGCCGCTATTCGACGAGCCTAGCGCTCTATACCAGCATCCTCCGGGAGAAGCGGGAGGAACTGGTGACTTCGCTGGTGCTGCTCTGTCTCCTGCTGCTCATGTCCTCCTCGCTCATGTACTTCGTCGAGCACTCGGCTCAACCCAACGACTTCTCCAGCATCCCGGCCGCGATGTGGTGGGGCATCATCACGCTCACGACCATCGGCTATGGCGACACCTACCCCGTAACCACTGCCGGCAAGGTCCTCGGTGCCGTCATCGCCGTCATCGGCGTGGGCTTCGTGGCATTGCCCTCGGCGATCCTCGTCGGCGGCATGATGGAACAGATGGAGCTGCGCAGGAAGAGCCGTTCGGCGGCCTCCGCCGAGGACCACGCGCAGGATGCCAGCGTGGCCGGGCCACCGGCCGCTCCGCAACCCTGCCCGCACTGCGGGCGGTACCCCGACGAGAAGTCGTCGGGCTGAGCGAGGTCATGCCTCCGGTGCCGCTGCCGCAGAGCGTTCCCGCAGGAGATCCTCGTACATGCGCTTGGTCTGCTCGGCCACCCGAGCCCACGAGAAATGCTGCTCTACCCGCCGGCGTCCGGCCAGACCCAGACTCCGCGCCCAGGTCGGATCTCGCAGCACGCGGTTGATGGCCTGGGCCAAGGCATGCGGGTCTGCCGGAGGCACCAGAAGACCGGTGGCTTCCGGCATCACCACCTCGCGGATGCCGCCCACCGCGCTGGC
>JAFGPX010000181.1 GCA_016935975.1 Deltaproteobacteria bacterium | reverse complement strand
TCTCGGCCTCCATCACGCCCTTCTTGATATCGCCCGTACGCGAACGGGCTTCCCATATGAAGGCTCTCAGCTTCGCTGGCATGGCTTGCTACCCTCTCCCCATCGGACGGCCGGCTTGTCGACCGGGCGCGGCCCCGCCGGTCGAGATGATCTGCTCGAGCTCCTCGGGCTCGGAGCTGTGGCTCATCGCCTCTTCGAGCGAGACGAGCCGGCGCAAGTAGAGACTGGCCAGACTCTGGTTCATGGTCTGCATGCCCGATTTTCCCTGACCGAGCTGCATGATGGAATAGATTTGATGGATCTTGTCCTCACGGATGAGGTTGCGAATCGCGGCGTTGGGAATCATGACCTCGAGCGCCGGAACCCGGCCTTGACCCGAGGCGCGCGGCAGCAGCGACTGGCTGATGATGCCCTCCACCACGAAGGAGAGCTGGGCGCGGATCTGCGACTGCTGGCTGGGCGGAAACACATCGATGATGCGGTTGATGGTCTGCACCGCCGAGTTCGTGTGCAACGTGGCAAAGCACAGGTGGCCGGTTTCCGCCGTGACCAGGGCGGCTTCGATGGTTTCGAGATCGCGCATTTCGCCGATGAGCACCACGTCCGGATCCTGGCGCAGGATGTACTTGAGGGCCCTCTTGAAGGTGTCGGTGTCGGCGCCGACTTCGCGCTGGTTGATCAGGCACTTCTTGTGGGGGTGAAGATACTCGATCGGATCTTCGACGGTGATGATGTGCTCGTGCCGCTCGGAGTTGATCTTGTCGATCATGGCGGCCAGCGAGGTGGTCTTGCCCGAGCCCGTCGGCCCGGTCACGAGCACCAGGCCGCGCGGCTTGTTGCACAACTCCTCGACGACCGGCGGCAGGCCGAGGTCGTTGAAGCTCTGCACCTTGAAAGGCACGGTCCGGAAGGCGCCGCCCACCGCCCCGCGCTGCATGAAGAGGTTGGCGCGGAAGCGAGCCACCCCCCGCACCCCGAACGAGAAGTCGAGCTCCTTGTCCTCCTCGAAGCGCAGCTTCTGCGTGTCGGTCAGAACCGAGTAGCACAGCTGCTTCGTGTCCACGGGCGAAAGCTGGTTGACCCGCAGAGGCACCAGCACACCGTCGATGCGCAACTGCGGCGGCGAGCCGGTGGTGATGTGCAGATCCGAAGCTCCCTGCTCGACCATGGCCTTGAGGAGTTGCTGCAGATTGACGTTCAGGCCAGCGGTGGGTGGGGGCGTGTTTTCCAAACCTGCTCCTTCAATCCGAAGCCGTGATGCGCGCCACCTCTTCGATCGAAGTGACGCCCTGGCAGACCTTGCGGATTCCCGACATGCGCAAAGAGCGCATGCCCCGCCGCACGGCCTCGGCTTTGATCTCCACCGCCGCCGCACCCTGCAACACCAGTTCCTTGAGCGGATCGGTGAACGGCATGACCTCGTAGAGAGCCACGCGCCCCTTGTAGCCCGTCATGTTGCAGGTCTGACAGCCGACCCCTCGGAAGCAGGTCGCGGTTTCGATCTCCGCATCCGAGGCCCCGAGAGTCTTGAGCTCATCCTTGGGGGTGGGCAATGCCTCCTTGCAGTTGCTGCACACCTTGCGCACCAGGCGCTGCGCCTGCACGAGTTGCACCGCGGCCGTGACCAGGAAGGGCTCGACGCCCATGTTGAGCATACGGGTGATGGTCGAAGGTGCGTCGTTGGTGTGCAACGTGGAGAGCACCAGGTGACCGGTGAGCGCGGCCTTGATGGCGATCTCGGCGGTTTCGAAGTCGCGGATCTCGCCGATCATGATGATATCGGGGTCTTGCCGCAAAAACGAGCGCAAGGCGGCGGCGAAGTTGAGGCCGATGTCCTCGTGCATCTGCACCTGGTTGATGCCCGGCAGGTTGAACTCCACCGGATCCTCGGCGGTGCAGATGTTGTCCGTGATTTTGTTGAGCTCGGACAGCGCCGAATAGAGCGTGGTGGTCTTGCCCGAGCCGGTGGGGCCGGTGACCAATACCATGCCGTAGGGGCAGTCGATGGCGGTCTTGAAGGACACGAGCTGGTCCTCTTCGAAGCCCAGTTTCGTCATGTCGAGCTGCAGGTTGCTCTTGTCGAGCAGACGGAGCACGATCTTCTCGCCGAAGAGCGTGGGCAAGACCGAAACGCGGAAGTCCATCTCCCGGTTCTCGCCGACCTTGAGCTTGATGCGACCGTCTTGCGGCAGGCGACGCTCGGCGATGTCGAGGTGGGACATGATCTTGAGGCGGCTCGACAAGGCCGCCTTCAGCTTCACCGGGGGCGACATCTCCTCGTGCAACACACCGTCGACCCGAAAACGCACGCGGTAGCTCTTCTCGTAGGGCTCGACGTGGATATCGGAGGCGCCCATCTTGATGGCCGAGAGCAAGATGTGGTTGCACAGCCTGACCACCGGCGCGTCATCGGCCGCCCGCTCCAGATCCAAGGTGTTGATGTCATCTTCGGCAGAGGCCCCGACCTCGACCTGCTCCTGGATCTCGTTCATCACCTGGTTGATGTCGAGTTCGTTTTGGTGCTCGTAGTACTTCTCGATAGCGGCCGAGATGCTGACGTCGGACGCGACCACCACCTCGATGTTGTACCCGGTGACGAACTTGAGATCGTCGATGGCGGGGATGTTCGAAGGATCGGCGATAGCGATGATGAGGGACTGGCCGGCCCGGTTCACCGGGATAACGCGGTGCCTCTCGACCACCTCCTTGGGGACCAGGGCCAAGACGTCTCTGTCGATGTCGAACTCGGCCAGGTTGATCGCGGGAACGCCGTACTGCTTGGAGAGAAACTGAGTGAGATCGTCCTCTTGGATCGCGCCCACCTTTATGAGCGTGTTCCCCAGGCGCTCGCCCGACTTCCTGCTCTCTTCCTGAGCGCGCTGCAGCTGCTCTGGCGAGATGATTTGATCCCGGAGCAGTAGCTCCCCGAGTCGACTCATGTTCCCCTTGCGAACCGTCGGCAGATGCGACGGGCTTCTTGAATCTCCAGATCGTAACAGCGGGTCAGGGCCGAGGCAAGAGATCCGCTGGCGCGCAAGGACGCCGCCGGGCCTCTGGCCCGCCTTTGTCGCCAACCATAGTCTGTCGACCGACGGCGGTCACCTGACTGGCTGTCATCTGTCCCTGAGCCACGCCGGGCCTTGTATCGTTGATGGAAGGGGGCCCCCACCCTCCCCCTCCATGCCTTCCCGCGACGCTGCGCGGCCGGCGAAAGCGAAGCCCACGGCCTTTGAGGCGTGGCTAGAAGGTCCCGAGGGCCGGCCGGCCCCGCGCGCGTCCGCTAGCCCGCACGACGTCCGGACGGATTCCTTCCACTGAGGGATGTGGGCTAGTTGTCGAACGGATCCGCGTATCCGCTCATCTTGCTGGGCTTCTTGCGGGACGCGGCTCTCCTGGGCTTGGACGAGCCAGCCTTCGACGAGCCAGCCTTCGACGAGCCGGCCTTCGACGAGCCAGCGGACTTGCTCTGGGTAGTGGTCTTCGCAGCCGCCGCACGCGAGGCCTTGGGGGGGGCGGCCCGGCGGGGTCTGGGCTGGACCTTCTCCGGCTCCGCGACCGGCTCTGGCATGGGTTCGGCACCGCCGGGCTGGGCGCTGGCCGCAGGTTCGGACGGGATCGGCACCACCGCCGGCGGCGGCGCGCTGGGCGGCAGCGGCTCGACGTGGGCCGGGGCGACCATGCGCGGGGGTGGCGCCGGCGCAGGCCCGACGACCGAGGGCGGTGGGGCGGCGGGGGTAGGCATGAGGAGCTTGAGTACCAGCACGGCGAGAATCATCCCACCCAGGACCAGGAGTCCGCCGAGCATGAGATAGAGCAGCCGTGACCTTGCCGCCCCGTTGACAGCAGCCACCGGCGCGGAGGGTACGGCCCGCAGCTCTTCGTGAACCACCGGGGCCTGCTCGCGAGACAGGGCGCGCCCCTCACGGTACGCGGCCTCCTGCTCCTCGGCCACGAGGGGGTTGTCGGTGACCAGCGTGCGCTCCTCGGCCGGCGAGGCGGCTTGCAGGCTGGGCGAGGACGGCTGCAGGTAGGGTTCTGCGGGCGGTGTGAGTTCCTCGGTGATCGGCTCGGGCGGCGGGAGCGGGCCCACGGGAGCCGGCATCTCTGACTCCGGCTCCGGCGCCTTGGCTGGCAGCACAAGCTTGGCCAGCAGATCCTCGTAGGCGAGGTTGGTTTCCGCACCGTTTTCCTCGGGCTCGGCGCTCTCGTTTTCATCCGCCGCGTCACCCACCGGGGCAGGGGGCGGCGGCATGAAGGGAGTGGCCAGCGCTGGGCCGGGGGTTTCCAGCATTATGTCGAGGCTTTCCTCGGAAGGCTCCTCGCCTGCGGTATGAGTCGATCGAGCTTCGTCTTCGACCAGGAGTTCCGCGATGTCATCGACGGACGCATCCGCAGTTCCATCGGCCTTTCGTGTCGGCCCGGGGCCACTCGACATGGGGGAGATCCTTTCTGCTGCCCCATCGCGGGTGCGCCAGGGCAAAGGGGTGAAAGCGAGTTTCTTGTCGGCGAGCTTCAATGTCAATCCCTGACAATCGCCTCGCCGCGTTTGACAGATGGCAACCCCATACTAAGGTTGCCTCCCTGTTGGTACACAGGGCCCTTCTGGGCTTACCACCTGACTGGCTCGCCTGCACATGCCATATCGAGACACCCACTACCCCCGTCGGGCCGGATCCGCGACGCGACCGGGCCGACAGCCTGCCCCGCCCTCGACTCGGTCGGTATCCGGTATGGCGACGCGGCAAGGGGTGTACCGCCTACCCGACGACGTGGCCCGTCGTATTCGCCTTGGCCATCCCTGGGTCTATCGGGAGGCATTCGGCACGCGCAAGGTCACCGAGCCCACCGGCAGTCTGGTCGAGCTGGTGGCCAGCAACCGCGGCTTTCTGGCCCGCGGCTACGTCGATGGCGATCACCCCGTCGCCGTGCGAGTCATGACCCGACGGGCGGACGAACGCGTGCATCCTGGCGCTGGCGTCGTGGCGGCGCGTTTTGCGCGCGCCCTGCAACTGCGGTGGCAGCTCCTGGGCGCACAGCGTCCGACAGCTCTTCGCTTGTTCTCGGGCGAAACCGAAGGTCTGCCCGGCGTCACCGTGGATCGCTACGGCGATTTCGTTCTGGTGCAATGGCTGTCTCGCGGTGCCATGGCTTGGCGGGAAGAGATCTACCAGGCCATCGCGGCCCAGCTCGCGCCCCGCGGGGTATACGAGCAGGTACGCACGCGCAGCCTGGGCGGCCGGGCCGCACCCGCACCCGGAGTCAAAGTGGCCGGGGTGGACGCGCCACTCGAGGTTGTCGTCGAGGAAGCCGACTGCCGCTTCGCCGTGGACATCACAGCCCCCGTCGGCGTCGGGTTCTTTCCCGACATGAGGCTAGGCCGCGATGCCGTCGCCAGGCGGGCTGCCGAGCGCCGCGTGCTCAACCTGTTTTCCTACACCGGTGCCTTCTCCGTGCGCGCCGCCAAGGCCGGTGCTGCCGAGGTCACGGCCGTCGACACCGCGGCCCGGGCCCATGCCTGTGCCCGACGCAACTTCGAGCTGTCCGGCCTCGACCCCAACCGCATGGAGACGGTTGCCGCCGACGCCTGCAAGACCCTCGAACGCTATGCGGATCGCCGGCGCTCGTTCGACCTCGTGGTGTGCGATCCCCCGACCTTCTCCCACGGCCCGAGCCGTCCCTTCTCCGCCACCTCCGACCTTGCGCATCTGGCGGCACGAGCTGCCGCCGTCCTGGTGCCCGGCGGGCTCCTCGCCTTCGGAACGAACGCCGCCAAGGTGTCGCTCGCCGACGTCGATCGCGCCATCGCCGAAGGGGCCGCCTTGTCGGGCCTGGACCTGCGCATCATCGAGCGCTGCGGGCTACCGCCGGATTTTCCGGTCCATCCCGGCTTTCCCGAGGGCAACTACCTCAAGTTCGTGCTCGCCGTGAAGGTCTAGCCTCCGCCGCTGCCAGAAGCCCGTGCTTCTCTGTGGCTCTCCGGTTTTCTCGCCAAGCGACCGACATCGGGGCTACGGTCTGGAGATGCTGGCGAAGGCCGCGGCAATGCGCCGGCCCGCCTGCGTCCGGTCGGCTGCCTCGTCGACGCCTGCGATCACGGCCGCGGCTGTGGCTCCGGCGGCAGCCACGGCCGCCGCATTGTCCACGGTGACGCCGCCGATAGCCACCACAGGAATCCGAAGTGCCCTGGAGACCCGTGCCAGCATCGCGAGGCCGGATGCCGCTCCTGCGTCGGCCTTGCTGCGCGTGGGGAAGATCGGCGCCAAGCCGACATAGTCGGCCCCGCCTGCCTCGGCGGCCTTCGATTCCGCCAAATCGTGCGTCGAGATCCCGATGGCCAGACGAAACGCCCGGGCTGCCTTCCGTACGCGCAGGGCATCCGCGAGTGGCAGGTCCTTCTGTCCGAGATGGACCGCGTCCGCGCGCACGGCAAGCGCAACGTCCATGCGGTCGTTGATACACAGCGGAATCCGTCGGTCCCTGCACAACGAGCGCAGGCCATGGCCGAGCTGGCAGAGGTGCGCAGGGCTCAACTCCTTGCCGCGTAGCTGCAAGCAGCACGGCTCGGCCGCAAGCAACTCGCTTGCATGCGCCATGGCGGCAGAGAGGTCCAACGAAGACCCCTTCACATCGAGAATGGCATAGTAGCCTTGCAGCACCAGCGGCATCGCTTCACACCTTTTCGCACGAATCCCCTCCCAGATCGATGCTGCGATTTCGTCATGCCAACACCCTTCAAGCTCTCGACCGACCTCGAACCCGCAGGCGATCAGCCGCGCGCCATTGCGGAGCTCATGGCCGGCATCCGGCGGGGCGACCCGGCGCAGGTTCTGCTCGGTATCACGGGCAGCGGCAAGACCTTCACCATGGCGCACGTGATCGAGCAGGCGCAACGGCCGACACTGGTCATCGCCCACAACAAGACCCTGGCCCACCAGCTCTACACCGAATTCAAGAACCTCTTCCCCGACAACGCCGTCCACTTTTTCGTCAGCTACTACGACTACTACCAGCCCGAGGCCTACGTCCCCTCGACGGACACCTTCATCGAGAAGGACTCGCTCATCAACGAAGAGATCGATCGCATGCGGCACGCGGCGACGTATGCGCTCCTCACCCGGCGCGACACCATCATCGTGGCGTCGGTGTCGTGCATCTACGGCATCGGTGCGGCCGAGGCCTATCTCGGCATGAAGGTGGACCTCGCAGCCGGCGTCGAGGTGCGGCGCGACGCGGTTCTACGCCGGCTGGTCGAGATCCAATACGAGCGCAACGACGTGGATTTCTCGCGCGGCACCTTCCGGGTGCGCGGGGACGTCGTCGAGATCTTTCCGGCCTACGAGCGCGAGAAGGCCTTGCGCATCGAGTGGTGGGGCGACGAGATCGAGTCGATCTCCGAGGTCGACCCGCTGCGCGGCAAGGTGCTGCGCAAGCTCGACGAGGTTGCCGTCTTCCCCGGCTCGCACTATGTGACCCCGGCGGACGAGCTGGTGCGGGCCATGACCTCGATCAAGGAAGAGCTGCGCGAGCGTCTCGTTGAGCTGCACGACGGCAACAAGCTGGTCGAGGAGCAGCGACTCTCGCAGCGAACGCTCTACGATCTGGAGATGCTCGAGCAGGTGGGCCGCTGCAAGGGCATCGAGAACTACTCGCGGCACTTGTCCGGGCGGAAGGCCGGTGAGCCGCCGCCCACGCTCATCGACTACTTCCCGGAAGACTTTCTCGTCCTGGTTGACGAATCCCACCAGACCGTGCCGCAGATCGCGGCCATGCATCGGGGCGACCGCTCGCGCAAGGACACGTTGGTCGAGTACGGCTTTCGGCTGCCCTCGGCCCTAGACAACCGGCCTTTGCGGTTCGACGAGTGGGGGGCGCGCGTCCGCCAAGCCATCTTCGTCTCGGCGACACCGGGCGACTACGAGATCGCGCGCGCAGGCGGCGTGGTGGTGGAGCAGATCATCCGGCCCACCGGGCTGCTCGACCCGGAGATCGAGGTGCGACCGGTGCAAAGCCAGGTCGATGATCTGCTGGCCGAGATCCGCGAGCGCATCAAGCTCGGGGACCGCGTGCTTGTCACCACGCTGACGAAGCGTCTGGCCGAAGACCTGACCGAGTACTACAGCGAGCTCGGCCTGCGCGTCCGCTACCTGCATTCTGACATCGACACCCTCGAGCGCATCGAGATCCTGCGCGACCTGCGCTTGGGCGAGTTCGACGTTCTGGTCGGCATCAACCTCCTGCGCGAAGGCCTCGACTTGCCCGAGGTGTCCCTGGTCGCCATCCTCGACGCCGACAAAGAGGGCTTCCTGCGTGCGGAGCGCTCGCTCATCCAGACCATCGGCCGAGCAGCGCGCAACGTGCGCGGCAAGGTCCTCATGTACGCGGAGCGGGAAACCGAATCGATGAAGAAGGCCATCGCCGAGACGCGGCGACGACGGGGCTTGCAGGAAGCCCATAACCGCGCGCACGGCATCACGCCAAGAACCATCGAAAAGGCCATCGCCGAACTCGCCGGCACCGCGCAGGACGACCGCTGGGAACCGCGCAAGGCCGTGCTTCCCGAAAGGGGCAAGCGCACCGTCAAGGTCGACGAGCTGCCTGGCCTCATTGCCTCGCTCAAGAAGGAGATGTTCGACTTGGCCGAGAAGCTGGAGTTCGAAAGGGCCGCCGCCATTCGCGATCACATCGCGCGGCTCGAGGAGCTACAGCTCGACCTCGGGTAGCGGCGGGACCGGCGAGAGAACAGACGGAAGCGAGGACACGGAGATGGATGCAGGAATCCTTGGATCGCGATGCCCCGCCCTCCCCTTCTCCGCGCGCTCCGCCGCCTCGGTGCCCTCGGTGGTTCAGGCTTGCTGGCGCCGATAGGCGAGGCGCCAGATCTTGATGCCCAGATCTTCGCAGCGCCGCTCGCGACGGGAGCGGGCGGCGAATGGACTGCGGCGCAGGAAGCTCCAAGGCTCGCGCATGTTGCCGAAGCCCTCGGCGCGCTCGAGCGCCGCCATGGCGTCGAGCGCGATGTCGAAGATATCGGTGGCCACGTGGATCTCTCCGCCGGCTTCCAAAAGGAGCGCCATCTGCCCGATCAGATCCTCGTTGACCACGCGCCGCTTGCGCTGTCTTTGCTTGAACCACGGATCCGGAAAGTTGACGAAGAACCTCGCTACTCGCGCCGGCCGGAAGAGACGCAAGAGATCCACGGCGATGTTGGCGAAGACGCTGTGCACCTGCGACAGCCCCATGCGCCGGCAGCGCCGGTTCGCCTGCTCGACCAACTCGCGGCGGATCTCGACGCCGACGTAGAAGCGCCGGGGCTCCTCGACCGCGCGCTCCTGCAGGAACTGGGCGTCGGCCGAGCCCAGCTCGACTTCGACGGGAGGGCCCGCAGGCAGGACGAGCGGCTCGAGGGCTATCTCGAGGAAGTCCGCGCGAAGCGGGTTGACGTGCTGGCGAATGCGCATGGGATCCGAGAAGAGTTAACCACAGGGCTGCCGAGATGCCCGACATCCCAACGCGAGACGGTTTCCCCGCTGAGATCCGAGCCCCGCTTTCGTCTCGGTGTCCTCCCTCGTCCCTGCGCCCTCTGCGCTTTTCCCCCTAGGCCTTGGCCGGCACCGCCGGCCCGCGCGGGGACACGCGGTACAGCCGGTTGACGTAGAGCTGCTGCAGGATGCCGATGAGGTAGCTCGTCAGGGTGTAGATGGAGAGCCCGGCCGGCAAGAAGAGGGAGAAGCCTGTGAACATCACGGGCATCAGCACCGCCATCATCTTCTGCTGCTGCGGATCCGTGCCGGCGGGCGACATGCGCATCTGGATGAACATGACCGTGCCCATGAGCAGCGGCGCCAAGTAGTAGGGATCCTTCGCCGAGAGGTCACTGATGTACCACAGGAAAGACGAATGGTAGAGCTCGACGGCGTAGTTGAGCGTCGAGAACAGGGCTATCCAGATGGGCATTTGGATGAGGCTGGGCAGGCAGCCCCCCAGGGGGTTCACCCCATGGGCCTTGTAGAGGTTCATGGTTTCCGCGCCCAGTTTCTGCTTGTCGTTCTCGTACTTCTTGCGCAAGGCCGCGATCTTGTCGGACAGGCCCTGCATCTTCTTCGCCGACACCAGCGTCCGGTGCGTCGGATAGAAGGTGACCAGCCGGACCACGACGGTAAGCAGGATGATGGCGATCCCCCAGTTGCCGGTCAGCCGGTGAAACTGCTTGAGCAGCCCCAACATGGGCCGCGACAGCACGGCAAAGGTTACGTCCACCGCGTCGGCCAGCCTGGCATCCTCGCCGCCAGGCCGCACCGCTTCGAGATCACCCGTGAACTTCGGCCCGGCGAAGACGATGAACGGGTATTCGGTCTTTTGCCCGGGCGCCACCGTGCGTGTCGCGAAGGACAGCGCGACTTCAGCGCGGTCGGTGGCGAGCGCCACCTGCTTGCAGCCACGCTCCCGCGGCGGAATCTCCGGAAAGGGCACCGCCGCAATGGTGAAGAACTTGTCACCAGCCGCAGCCCAGCGCACGCCGCCGACGAGATCCTGCGATTCCTTGACCAAGGCCTCCACGGTCGAGCGCTGGGCCTTGTCGCCGACATGACACACCATTTCCGCCAGATTGGCCGAGGCGTAGTCGAAGAAGCTGCCCCCTTTCTTCTCCGGATCCTGCGCCCCGTACAAATGGATCGCGA
Organism: Deltaproteobacteria bacterium; assembly: GCA_016935975.1. Lineage (GTDB taxonomy): Bacteria > Myxococcota_A > Polyangia > Fen-1088 > Fen-1088 > Fen-1118. The sequence continues at coordinate 31,311 of JAFGPX010000181.1, read as the reverse complement.
GCCCGTGGTCGAGAGGTCTGTTGCTCTTGTTCTCGACCGTCACGGAAAACTGCAGGCGGTAGCGCTTGGCCTCGAGGGTGAACCGTTTTTCGACCGCGACGGCTGCGGTTTCTGCGCGGAACACGACCGCGTTGTCGGCCGGGCGGGCGACCGCATAGGGGATGGCATCATTCCACGGGAAGTCGGCGTTGGCGAAAGTGGTGCGCAAGGGAGCCGTGTCTTCCGTCGACGTGGAGACAATCTGCATGCCCGAGTCCGGCCGCGTCCGATCGAGCAGGAATTGCGGATCCTTGAGCTTGAGCTGGCGCAGGGACCCTCCCCAAGAGGAGAACACGAACTTGGCCTCCTGCGACTCCAGCGTGACGAGGGTTTCGGCGGGACGCACGGCAGCGGCAGGCGGAGGCGGCACCGCGGCCTGCGGAGCCGCTACCTCGGGGCCGGGGGGCGCTGCCGTGCCCGCGTCGTACGCAGGCTTGCCGGGCTCGGCCGCGCGTGGTGGAGTGGCCGTCTGCACGGGAGCAGCCGGTGGAAATAGCTTCCACCAAACCAGCAAGATCCCCATCGAGATAGCCACCGCGAGAAGCAGCCGTTTGTCCATCTTCCTCCTAGGTCCGCTGGCCGCGTAGAGGGGAAGACGGATCGGCAGGTACCGGATCCGATCCGCCCGGCGCAAATGGGTGACAACGCAGGATCCTGCGCAGAGCGAGGTAGGTGCCGCGGAAGGCGCCGAAACGGCGGATGGCTTCCTCGGCGTAGAGCGAGCACGAAGGCTCGAAGCGGCAGGTTGGGCCCAACGCCGGGGAGATCGCGATGCGATAAGCGCGCAGCAAAGCGACGAGGGGCGGTTTGCTCAAACCGGCGAGTCTGCTCGTTCTCGTGGTCATGATTCTCTGAGTGACGAGAGCAGCCGACGCAGCTCGCCGGTGATCGCCTGGTAGCTGCTGCCGGCGGCGGCCGGCTTGGCGATCACCACGATGTCCGCGCCCGTCCATCGATCCCCGGACAGCCTGCGGTAGCTCTCGCGAACCCAGCGCTTGACACGATTCCGTGTCACGGCTCCACCGACCTTCCGGCTGACGGTGAGCCCCAGACGACCAAGCTGGCCAGCGTTGGGCTCGTTCCGCGCCACAGCGTACACCACCAAGGTTCGGCCGGAGCGGCGGTGTCCGTGCGCCTGCGCCGCGACGAAAGCCGACCGCTTGCGGAGGCGCTCGCCGCGGCCCAGCCCTTGGTAGAGGCCTCGCTCGGTCACCGGTCCCTATTTCTTAGCGACGCTGACGGTGAGCTTCTTGCGCCCCTTGCGGCGGCGGCGCTTGAGAACCTGCCGACCCGCATGGGTGCTCATACGCTTGCGGAAACCGTGCGTGCGCTTCCTGCTTCGTCGGTGCGGTTGATACGTCCTCTTCACTTCATCCTCCGGCTTCTCCCGAGAAAACCCCCTTGGCGGGTCTTCTCCATCTCCCGCCATGAGATCCGTCAGGCATAGCCCACGCGCAGAACGCGCCGGCTGTCGGGCGGCTCCCCGGTGGGGGGTGCGAGAACTAGCATCCCGGATTGGTGCTGTCAACGAGAGGCAGGGCCTACGCGAAGTCGCACGTGTCCCAGCTCCGCTCTGCCGGATGTCCGTGGCAAGCGCGGGCAGAACTCGCTGGACATGGACTCGCAGTCTCTTGCCGACGAGGAAGTAGGAAGAAAGACAAACGCTCCGTCGGAGGTTTGCCTGCGTACATCCGCGTGCCTTTTCTCCCCGACGGTTGGTGTGCGACTCTCGCGAAGAGAGAGGGCTAGACCCGTCGGAAAATTGACGTGCGCTTCTGCCAACGAGGCTGTAACGCCCGTGACATGGCCGCTAGCGGAGTCTGCTGCGAAGCTTGGCCGTGGATTCCTGGCCTGGACGAAACTGCCAAGACCACGTCGTGTTTTTTTTCAGCGATCCCACCTGGTTGCAGGCGTGGATCCGCTGGTTTTGTCACGCCCTTGGGGATTGAACCCTGGAAGGTGGAGGGCTATCTCCGCGTATTCTCGTTGGCTCGTGCCGGTGCCGATTTTGCTCTTGCTGGAGTGCGGGTGGACTGGTAGGAGAAGCCTCCCGCTGAGAGAGTCGTTCGGCTTGCCCCCTGGGTGGAGAGTCGTTCTGACCCCTTGGCATAGCTGTTGGCAATATGGGGATTTGTGCGTCTAAAGGGTTGTAATTGTTGGGGTATTTTTGACTGCTCTACTGTGGATAGGACATGCAAGCGCTCTGGGGAGAGGCCGTACGATCGGTCGAACAAAGAGTCAAGCCAACGCAGCGCGATCAGTGGCTGCGTCCCATCGCGTATCTAGGGTTCGATGGCAGCTGCATCCGACTGCGCGCACCCAACCGATACCACAAGGAGTGGTTCGAGGACCACTACCTTCCAGCCATCCTTTCCGACCTGCAAGGTCGCACCAAGACGGCTTTGTCCGTGACCTTCGAGGTGGCGCAAGAGGAGACAAGCAAGGTGGCCTCCTATGAGGCCAGCGAAAAGATGACCACTTGTGCGCCCTCGGCTCCTACCGTTTGGCCAAGCGGTCTCGATTCGAGGTACGACTTCGATAGCTTCGTCGTCGGAAACACCAACCGGTTTGCTTACGCAGCGGCACGCATGGTCGCTGAGGCGCCCGCTTCGAAGTACAGCCCCCTCTTCATCTACGGTGGCGTGGGGCTTGGCAAAACTCACCTACTGCACGCCGTGGGACAGGAGATCCATCGCCAGCACCCGGAGTGGAATATCACGGTGGTCACGTGCGAGAAGTTCGTATCGAGCTTCATCAGCTCGATGCTCAACCAGCGCAGGCAGTCGGGCCAGACCAGCTCCGTGACTCTCATGGAGGAATTTCGCAGTCGCTACCGGGAAGCTCCGGATGTTCTCCTTGTCGACGACATCCAGTTCCTCTCGGGCAAGGACAGCTCGCAGGACGAATTCTTCCACACCTTCAATGCCCTCCATCACAGCCACAAGCAGATCGTGCTGACCTGCGATAAGGTACCCGCAGAACTGCCGGGGGTCGAAGAGCGACTGCGCAGTCGGTTCACCTGGGGCCTCATCGCCGAGATCGGCCATCCCGATCTCGAGACGCGTATGGCCATCCTGAAAAGAAAGGCCGAAGTCGACAACATCGACCTACCCGATGATGTCGCACTGACAGTCGCCTCGCGCTTCCGCTCGAACGTGCGAGAGCTGGAAGGAGCCCTGCTTCACCTTTCGGCTCGGGCTTCCGTCCACGGCTGCACCATCACGAAGGAAGTTGCCGAAGAAAGCCTCAAGAGCATCGCATCGAGCGAGCCTGGCGGACTCACGATCGAGGCCATCCAACGCGAGGTTGCCAGCTACTTCGAGGTGAAACTTCACGACCTCAAAGGACCCAAACGTCACCAAGCCGTAGCCTACCCGCGTCTGATTGCGATGTACCTCTCACGCCAACTCACCCGTATGAGCTACCCCGAAATCGGCAGTCGGTTTGGCGGCAAGGATCACTCGACGGTCATCAGCGCAGTCCGCAAGATAGAGAAAAAGTCCGCGGAGGACTCCAGCCTGCGCAGCGTTCTTTCTACCCTGACGACCCGCCTGCGCCAGCGCTAATCCCTACGTTCCCACGGAAATGCAGCTTCCTCCGTGTCTGCGGGAAGATGCGGAGTCCGAACTACGTCGGTCTCCACCGCTTTGCTGCCTGGCCTGGCGACCTGGTGCACAGACCAGCCCTTGAGGTGATCCCAAGCTGTGGATACTCGTGGTGGCACCTGTGGAATGGGATCTCGACCGACCGGTTCCGTTACTTGTCCCCAGGCTTCCCCACGAAAGCCTCCTTGTTCTCCTCACCAGCCTGTCTTGCTTTCTCGACGATAGCTCTCCCTTGTCCACAAATCCCCAGGTACTAATACTTCTCCCAAAGTAGATCAAAACCAGATAGATTCTTCTAGCGTGTGGATAGAAAACAACCCTGGATTGAGAGTGACCGATGGACTTTCGGATTGGAAAGAATGAACTCCTGCGCGGGCTCTATCTGACCCATAGCATCGCGGACAGAAAGAACACCATTCCGATCCTTGCCAACGTGCTCATCCGAGCCAGCGGGAAGGACAAGGTTCTGTTCGCCGCGACCGACATCAAGGTTGCGATGGTAGTCAGTGGCTCCGCGAAAGTCAGCGAGGAGGGTGGGCTGACCATTGGAGCGAGGCAACTCTACGAGATCGTCAAGGGTCTGGGTGGGGAAGAGGTTCGACTTCAGCGCACGGAGCAGAACTGGCTTCACCTGGAAAGCGGCAAGACCGAGTTCAAGGTGGTGGGCATGAATGAGCGCGACTTCCCGAAGTTGCCGAGTTTCGATGACACCACGTGTAGCAAGGTAGACGCTGTCACGCTGGCGGAGATGATAGGCAAGACGGTGCTATCGGTTTCGCAGGATGAAACTCGCCCGCACCTGGCAAGCGTTCTTCTGGAAAGTGACGGTGAGAAGGCCACGATGGTTTCGACAGATGGTCATCGGCTGTCGAAGATATCCTGTCCTATGCCGGGAGGGCCGAAGTTGGCCAGTGGGGTTCTGTTGCCGCGGAAGGGTATCGCAGAGATACGGCGCGTGATCGAGGGCAGCGACTCGTCTTGTGAGATCGGCATCGATCAGGGGTCTTTCATCCTGAAGCTGGCGGATGTGGTTCTTTCGGTGAAGCTCGGGGAGGGGATGTTCCCGCCCTACGATCAAGTCATTCCGAAGGACAACGACAAGCGCTTGGTGGTTGCTCGGGAGGAGCTAGTCGAGGCCCTTCGTCGAGTATCGATCATTGCTTCCGACAAGACGTGGGGTATCCGTTTCATGCTTGAGAAAGGAAGACTCTCGATCGAAGCCGACAACCCAGATCTCGGCAACGCCAGGGCGAAGGTAGACGTGAGCTACAAGGGTGCGGCGCTCCAGATCGGCTTCAACGCGCGCTATTTCATCGACCTGCTCACCGAGATGAAAGCGAAGGAGGTGGCCGTCGAACTCGGTGGCGATCTAGATCCTGCTCTGGTCAAACCCTGCGACGATTCGGAGTATCTTGGCGTAGTTATGCCGATGAGACTCTAGGCCTGGCGGCCGCAAGCCATCTTGCTTGTCAAGGATTTACGGGTCAGGAACTGGCGCAACTTCGAAGACGAGAACCTGCGAGTCGGTGGGGAGGTGACGGTTCTCTTCGGCCGGAACGGCCAGGGCAAGAGCAACCTCCTCGAGGCAATCTACTACGCCTTCGCGTTTCGCTCATTTCGAACGAATAGCAGCCGCGATATCGTGAGATGGGGATGCAGCGGAGCGGAGATCGAGGTCGGCTTTGAGCTGGGAGGTTTCGACAGACGCTTGCTTGCGTGCGTCGAAAACGGCAGGAGGAGTACGACGCTTGACGGTAAGAGCGTTCGTCGAGATACAGATTCGCTAGCTGGCGCTGCGGCGATAGTGTTTGCACCCGAGGATCTACGCTTGGCGAAAGCGCCGGCCGCAGAGCGACGGCGAGCGCTCGATAGGGCCGTGTTTGCCGTGCACCGGCCGTATCTGCGGGAAGTGATGGCTTTCGAGAGGGCCTTGAAGGGTAGGAATACTCTGCTACGGCGGGGGGAGGCTACCCGGGAACTGCTCGACAGCTACGACGAAATCCTGGCCGTCACGGGATCTCGCATCGTGCTCAGGCGGCGCCAGGTTGTCTCGGCGCTTGCGCCACAGTTTGCGCAGGCCTTTGCTGAGATCCATGGCGGCGCCGCAGCGAGCATCCGATATCGGAGCGATGGCCGCGTCGGGAGCGTGGAAGGAGAAGCGGAAATCGGAGAAGCGCTGCGCAGGGGTCTCGCGGAAAGCCGGGGTTTGGATCAACGCCGGGGTTTCACAGGGTTCGGTCCGCACACGGACGATCTGGAGATCCTCCTCGGCCAGCGCCTGGCCCGCGAGCACGGCTCACAGGGGCAGATTCGTTCCCTGGCGTTGGCGTTGAAGTTCGCCGAACTGCTCCACGTGGAAGAGCGGAATCGAGAGGCACCCGTGCTGCTGCTCGACGACGTTGCCAGCGAACTCGACGACGTTCGGCGGCAGCGGTTGTTCGAAGTGATCGCGAGTAGGACTTGTCAGACGATGATGACGGTCACCGAGAGACGGCTGCTGCCCGATCTCCCGGGACGGATTGACTGGCAAGTCAGAGAGGGCCGTGTCGAAGCCGCGGGGCAAGAAGCGTGAATGGCCGCTGCCGAGCGCGCATGTGGCGAACGTTGGGGCGGCCCGAGCCCGCCGGACGCACTGCCAAGCCTGCGACGGGTTTTGCTTTACTCCCCCTCATAATGATGCTATGTGAGCGAAAGTCCTAGGGTTTTCCCATGTCCACGGATCTGGATAACGCTGTAGACCAAGAAGCACAGAAGCCCGGCAACGAGTACAACGAGGAGAGCATTCAGGTTCTCAAGGGACTCGAGGCGGTGCGCATGCGGCCGGGCATGTACATCGGCGATACCGATGACGGCAGCGGGCTTCATCACATGGTCTACGAAGTCGTCGACAACTCGGTCGACGAGGCGCTGGCTGGCTTCTGCAACCGCATCGACGTGCAAGTGCACTTCGACAACTCGGTTTCCGTGGAGGACAACGGCCGGGGCATCCCGGTTGGCGAGCACCCGACTGAGAAGCGTCCGACTGCGGAGATCGTCATGACGGTCCTGCACGCCGGCGGGAAATTCGACCATTCGAACTACAAGGTTTCGGGCGGCCTCCATGGTGTCGGCGTTTCGGTCGTCAACGCGCTCTCGGAGTGGCTGAAGCTGGAGATCAAGCGCGACGGCAAGGTCTATTACCAGGAGTACCGGCACGGCAGTGCCGCGACCGGTCTGGAAGAGATCGGCGTTTCGGAGAAGACAGGCACGAAGATCACTTTCAAGCCGGACCCCGCGGTGTTCAAGGGCACCACCGAGTTCAGCTTCGAGGTGCTGTCGCAGCGTCTGCGCGAGCTGTGCTACCTCAACCGCGGTCTGACCATTACGCTCGACGACGAACGCAACGGCAAGGCGCACGAGTTCCAGTTTGCCGGCGGTTTGGCGCAGTTCGTGGCCGATCTCAACACCACCCGGGTGGTCACGCACGACAAGCCCATCGTAGTGGAGGGCGAACAAGACGGCACCTTGGTCGAGATCGCTCTGCAGTGGAACGATTCGTACCAGGACTCCATCTTCTGCTTCACCAACAACATCAAGAACAAGGACGGCGGTACCCATCTGACCGGCTTCCGTGCTGCCCTCACCCGGACCGTCAATGCCTATGCGCAAGCCGCGGGATTGCTCAAGGACCTGAAGAACGGGCTAGGAGGCGACGACATCAGTGAGGGGCTGACCGCGGTGGTTTCGGTCAAGCACCCGGACCCGAAGTTCTCGAATCAGCCCAAAGACAAGCTGGTTTCCTCGGAGGTCAAGGGTATCGTCGAGCGCATCGTCAACGAGCGCTTGGGGCGTTTTTTCGAGGAGCACCCACGCGAGGCCAAACAGATCATCGAGAAGGCGGTGCTGGCTGGCCGCGCACGCGAAGCGGCGCGCAAGGCACGGGAGCTCGTGCAGCGCAAAGGTGCTCTCGACGTTTCGTCTCTGCCCGGCAAGCTCGCGGATTGCCAGGAGCGGGATCCGGCGCTTTCCGAGCTGTACATAGTCGAAGGCGACAGCGCCGGCGGCTCGGCCAAGCAGGGCCGCAACCGCAAGGACCAGGCCATCTTGCCCCTGCGCGGGAAAATCCTGAACGTCGAGAAGGCGCGTATCGACAAGATGCTCGCCTCGCAGGAGATCGTCACGCTCATCACCGCGCTTGGCTGCGGGGTGGAGAAAGAGAAGGCGATCGAGAAGATCCGCTACCACCGCGTGATCGTGATGACCGATGCCGACGTCGACGGCAGCCACATTCGCACGCTGCTTCTGACGTTTTTCTACCGGCATTTCCCCGAGATCGTGGAACGCGGCTACCTGTTCATCGCGCAGCCGCCACTGTACCGCGTCAAGAAGGGCAAGCGTGAGATTTACCTCAAGAACGAGCAGGCGCTGGAGGAGTTTCTGCTCGAGAGCGCGACGGAGAACCTCATCTTGCGCCCCAGCCAAGGGGGCCAGCCCATCGGGGGAGAAAGCCTCCGGCATCTGGCGCGGCAGGCTGGGCGCTATCGGCGCCTGCTGCGGGCCCTGGATAGGCGGTGCGATGCCCGGCTCGTGGATGCCATCATCAAGGCAGCGCACTTGTCGAAGGCCGATCTCAAGGATCCGAAGCTCATCGCCAAAGGCCTGGCGCGGCTCGAGCAGTACTTCGAGGCGTATGCGCCCGAGCTCAAAGATGTGGTGCTCAGGCTCGCACCGGACGGTGAGCATGGCGGCTACAAGATCGAAGCCCCGGTGCGCCCCTCCGGGATACGGCGCGCGACCGTGATCGACTTCCCCTTCCTGGATTCCCCGGAGTTCGCGGATCTATCAGCACTGCATCAGGAGCTGTCGATCATGGGTCAGGCGCCCTACTGCCTGGAATCGGGCGGGGACAAGGTGATGTTCGAACGCGCTGAGGGATTGGGCGAGCGCATCAGCGAGCTGGGCAAGAAGGGCCTGCAGATCCAGCGCTACAAGGGTCTCGGAGAGATGAACCCGGAGCAGCTGTGGGAAACCACGATGAATCCAGCGACCCGGACACTGCTGCAAGTCCGAGTGGAGGACGCCTTCGAGGCGGATCGGCTTTTCTCGACGCTCATGGGCGATTTGGTCGAACCGCGGCGAGAATTCATCGCGCAGAACGCGCTCAACGTGCGGAATCTGGACGTCTAGCGAGACTGCAGACAAAGCACGGGCCCCGGCAGGGTGCCGAGCGGGCTTCTCGGGGCCATGGGCTAGCAGGCGAAGATGCGGTTGAGCTTCTCTTCGATCTTGCCTTCGTTGGACTTGGTGGCGACGGCTATCTCTTTGACCAGAAGGGTGCGCGCGGTGTCGAGCATCTTGCGCTCACCGAAGGAAAGCTCCTTGTCGCCCTTGAGGCGCTGGAGGTCGCGGAGGACCTCGGCGATTTCGAAGACGGATCCGGTCTTGATCTTCTCCATGTACTCGCGATAGCGACGGTTCCATGTCTGGCCCTCGACGGAGATCTCGCGGCTCTTCAATATCTCGAAGACCTCATCAACCTCGTCGGCTCGAATCAGCTCGCGCAGGCCCACGGCGCCAGCATTCTTGGTCGGGATCATGATCTTCATCCCGTTGTCCAGGATCTTGAGGATGTAGAAGGTCTGCTTGCTGGACGAGATCTCCCGGGTCTCGATGCCGGTGATCTGGGCAACACCGTGCGCGGGGTAAACGGCCAAGTCACCAACGCGGAAAGTGGGCTCCATTGAGATGCTCTCCTGTCAGTCCTTTTGGAATTCTCCTGAGAATGCGAAGCGGGCGTACTCTACCCCGGAACCATGCCGGAGTCAACCGCAGTTCGTCGGCGGGATTACGGAATTGCAGGGCGATGAAGGAGCCCGAGAAGAGTGGTGCAACTCATTGGAATGGCTCAGGGATTCTGGAGTGGTCCAGCAACCTTGACAAGCATAGGCAAGGAAAGGTAGGCTTTTGTCCCACGTGGCAATGAGCGCGAAAGCGACGAGACGCCAGACAAGGGCCGGGAAGGCACGCCCCCGCAAGGTCGCACGACGTACTCACCGTCGCGCGACTGGACGAGTCCAGGCGGAGAGGAAGGCGAGGGCCACGGGGGTAGTGCAGAAGAAGAGAGGAGAGATCGAGGCTTCCGGGAGTGCGGAAAACGTGGGTGTGGCGGCTGCGGGGAAACAGCCGACTCCAGTGGCCGAGGCGCAAGGACTAGGGAAAGAGCGGAGCGCCGGTCCGCCCCCGCTGCCTGTGCCGATTGCGACTTTCACCATCTAGGCCAGGAGAGACGATGAGCGAGACAAGTCCGTTGGCGGAGAAGCGGGAGGAGGCAGCGAGAGTCCTCCGGGAGATACTGGAGAGAATGAGCATCGATGCCGAGGTGAGCGCATTCGACGACGGTGAGAGAATCATCCTTGACGCGCACGGTTGCGAATCGGGCCTGGTGATTGGCAAGAAGGGGGCGACGCTGGACTCACTTCAGTACCTGGTCAGTAGAATCGTTTTTCGGACTCCAGGGGAAGCGTCTCCGATCGTGGTGGATGCAGAAGGGTACCGGGGGCGACGGGAGGATTCGCTGGCGGACCTGGCGAGGCGACTCGCGGAGAAGGCAGTTAGGTCAGGGCGACCAGTTCCCGTGGAGCCAATGAGCGCGCAGGACCGGAAGGTCGTTCACAAGACCCTGGCCGAACACCCTGGTGTGAGGACGGAATCAGAGGGCGAAGGCGTAGGGCGGCGCGTGGTGATTTTCCCGAAGCGGAGCGAGCTGGAGCACCGACCGGCTTGAGGTGTTGGGGCGAGCGCCGCGGAGCTGGTGGTGGGCTGGCAGGGATCTGTCTTGGTGGTGGCGCGAGGCGGGAGCTGCGAATGCGGATGACGGTGGCTACCCTGTCAGGGAAAGGATCGGCCGCAGGTCGATGGAGGACTTGAGGGCGTCGGCGAGCAGACTAGGGGTGGGGACAGGCAGGTAGGGAAGCACGCCAAGGGGCGCGTGGCCGGTGAGTTCGGTAATGAGGCGTGAGTTGGTTGGTTGGTCGGGGGTGGAGGAGCTTTGCGTCGTGACAAGGATGGTGCCGAGGAGAGGAAGGGAACGACGGCGGATCTCGGCGAGAGCGAGGGCGGTGTGGTTGACGGTGCCGAGAGCATTGCGGGATATGAGCAGGACGGGGAAGCCAAGAGCCTGAGCTAGATCGCACGAAGTGAGGTGGTCGCCGTAGGGGGTCAGAAGTCCTCCAGCCGTCTCGACAAGAAGCGGCGCGCCATGGGCCAGTGCCGAGCCGGTTGCCTCAAGCAGGAGCTGGAGGGTGATGATCACGCCAGCAGATGCGGCGGCGGCCGCAGGTGCAACGGGATCGGGGAAGGAGAGCGGGCAGACCAGACTGAGGGGAAGGTCCGGACGACCACAGGCAGCGCGGAGACGGGCAGCATCAGAGGGAGCGGAAGCAATCCCTGTCTCGACTGGCTTGAAAGGCATGGGTCGGTGGCCCCGCGAGCGGAGAAGGTGCAACAGGGCAACAGCGACGGTGGACTTGCCGACATTGGTGTCGGTGCCGAGCAGGAGTATTCCTGATTTGGGCGGTGGCACGGCCAGACTGGCTGGGGCAGAAGCGATGGGTGCGGGGGGAGAAGGGCTAGCGGGGTGAAGCGGCCGCGTCGTTGAGGGGAGGGCGGGCAAGTCAGCAAGACTGGCGGCAAGCGCTGCGACCTGCTCGGGGGTGTGCTGGGCGGAGAGAGTGATGCGAAGCCGGGCGGTGCCTTCACGGACGGTCGGAGGTCGGATGGCCGGTACTAGGAATCCTCTCGCTCGCAGGTGGGTCGAGGCCAGGACCGCGGTTTCGTCGTCACCGAGAATGAGAGGAACGATGGGCGCGGCGAGGGCATGTTGGGGAAGGCCGAGGGCGGCACGGAGTTGGGCCGAGTTTTCCCGAAGGGAACGGCGGAGCAAATCGCCCTCCCGAGAGGCGATGATATCGACAGCCGCGAGTGCGGCGGCGGCCACCGGGGGTGGGACGGCGGTCGTGAAGAGGAAGCTGCGGGCGGAGTTCACCAAGTAGCTGCGGAGAGCGACCGGGCCAGCCACGAAGGCGCCGCTGGCACCGATGGCCTTGCCCAAGGTTCCAACGAGGACATCGGGCGTGACGCCAAAGTGGGCGCACATGCCGGCGCCCTGGGGACCGAGGGAACCGATGGCATGTGCCTCGTCTACGACCAGGGCGGCATCATTGGCTCTGGCCAAAGCAGCCAGGTCGGGAAGGGCCGAGATGTCACCATCCATGCTGAAGAGGGATTCGGTTACGAGCAGGCGGCGGCGGGCATGGGGCCCGAGGCGGCGAAGACAGTTGTCGGCGCGGCCGAGGTCCGAGTGAGGGAACAAGGCCAGCTTGGCACGGGAGAGCCGACAGGCGTCGATGAGGCTGGCGTGGACGGCGCGATCAGCGACAATCAGGTCCCCCGGACCGGCAAGAGCTGTGATGGCACCAAGATTGGCTTGATAGCCCGAGGGGAAGAGCAGGGCAGCTTCGGCCTTGACGAGTGCGGCGAGCCTGGCCTCGAGCGCGAGGTGCTCGGGGAGAGTGCCGCCCAGAAGACGAGAGGCTCCGGCCCCAAAGCCGGACCTCGACCAGGCTTCGGCGGCGGCTTGTTCGAGGGCGGGGTCGCAGGCCATTCCGAGGTAGTCGTTCGAGCAGAAGGAGGTGAGCTCCTGGCCGTCGAGGGTGACCGTCACTCGCGAGGGGCCGCTTGTGCAGAAGCAGGAGCGCAGGCGATGGCGCGCTCGGAGGGCATCGAGCTCGGCAGCCATCTGCCTGGAGAGAGAGGTCAGCACCGGGTGGCAATGTTGGGGGATCGAGCGGCTGTGTCAACGACCTTCGGCCATGGATGTTCCACGTGAAACGGTGCCTGGGATCGAGCCACGGAACAACGCACGGGCACGAAGATCGCCGCGGGGTTTCACATGAAGACGAACAAGCCAGCCCAGCGCGGCACGCCGCTCGAAGTGTGGTAGTCGACGGAGCGTCGCAGCACGGCGGCGGCGGACGCCGTGACCGTGGGGCGCGCGGCGAACACCACGGCCATTCCCCCTGTCGATAGAAGGCGCGAGGCAATCCGCAGCCAGGACTCCGTGCCGAAAGTGGCCCTAGAGGTTGCGACCGAGAAGCCGGAGCTGGGCATGTTCTCCGCCCTGGCGCGGACGACACGGGCGAGCCTGCAGTCACAGGTTCGGAGCGCCATGTTGAGGAAGGCGACCCGCTTGGCCCGAGGCTCGACCAGAGTGACGTGGCAATCGGGGCGGAGGATGGCAAATGGAATCGCGGGCAGACCGCCGCCGGACCCCACGTCCACGACGGTTGCGCGCGCGGGACAGAGCTTTGCCAGCGCGAAACTGTCCGGCAGATGAGCATCCAGGAGCTCGTGAAGGTCGCGCGCCCCGGTCAGGTTCACGCGGCGATTCCACTCGAGGAGCTTGCTCGCATAGAGCCCAAGTCTCGCGGAAGACTCGTACGACAGCGGGAGCTCCCACGCTGCCGCGAGCGTGGTGGCACCCGAGATCGCGTCTTCCGTCATCGGCCCAGTATAGTGCAGACGACCTCGCGACAGATGATATCGCACCGCGCCCACCGAGCAGACGCAGCGCGTCTCGCGACATCTGCGATGCGCCCGCTGAGCATCTGCCGATTCGCTCGGAGCCGACCGTGGCCAGCAACGCATGGCTCAGCGGACGGATGAGCGATAGAATGCCCCCTCCTTTCGGAATGGACACGCCCCAATCCAAGAACCGTCTCCTGCTTGTCGACGGTGACCCGAAGAGCCTGCGCGTTCTCGACGTGAGCCTCAAGAAAGCCGGCTTCGATGTGAATACCGCGTCAAGCGGACGCGAAGCCCTTGCCTCGCTCGAGGCCGACCTTCCCGAGCTGATCATCTCGGACACCGATCTCGACGAAATGGATGGTTTCGAGCTGTGCCGGCGGATCAAAGCCAAGCCCGAATGGGCGAAGATCCCTTTCCTCTTCGTGTCCGGCCGCAAGTCCATCGAAGACAAGATCCGCGGTCTCGAACTTGGGGTGGACGACTACCTGACCAAGCCGATCTACATCAAGGAGATCGGCATCCGCGTGCGCACCGCCTTACAGCGGGCCGAGCGCGAGCGCTTGGAGTCGCGCCGGGAGGGGCGCACGCGCTTCGCTGGCGATCTCTCCGACGTGGGTGTCGTCGACCTCGTCCAGACCATCGAGCTCAACCGCAAGTCGGGAATCATCCATATCGCCAATCGGGACGGACGCCGGGGCTCCATCTTCTTTCGCGACGGCAAGGTCATCGATGCCGAGGTAGGCCGGCTATCGGGCGCAGATGCACTCTATCGCCTGTTCTCGTGGTCGGAGGGGCAATTCGCCGTCGAGTTCAAGCACATCCGACGCCACGACGTGGTCGCCATGTCCGTGGCGGCCCTTCTCATGGAGGGGATGCGCAGACTCGACGAGAGCACGCACTTGCTCGAAAACCTGCCGCCCGCGAACCATGTGCTGGAAGTAGACTGCCGCGTGCTCGCCGAGGAGCTGGCGGAGCTGCCCGACGAGGTGAACTCGGTGCTGCGGCTCTGCGACGGCGCTCGCACCCTGGAGGAAGTGGTCGAGGACAGCGACCATCCCGATCTCGAAACCCTGAGCATCATCAGCAAGCTCTTCCTTGGCCAGATCGTCTTTGCTCGTGAAGCGCCGGAGCATGGTGGAGGGTCCGAACCCGGGGTACGGCTGGCGAACTGGCTCTCCGAGGGCGGCGCCGAAGCTCACGCCTCGGCACGGGACTCGAGCCCACCTTCGCCCCCGGGCAAGGCTGGCCATGCCACAGACACCGACGAGGGTTTCGGCGCACAGGTGGTCGCGCCGGTGCCAGAGGCGGGGAAGGAGCTTTCTGCAGAGGAGACTCTGGGGGCGGTATTGCCCGCGCGCGCGGACGCGACCAACGCGGCAAGCAGCGAACTGGCGAAGGCTGCGGATACGCTCAAGGGCGTTCCCATCGAGGGCCTCTTCGGGGACCGTGAGCCGCTCTCGACCGGCGAGGCGTGCGCCGATGGGGCTTCGCAGACCCACGCACCTGTTGTTCAACCCGGAGGGGAGCAGCGTTCCACGCAGCCGCTGGGGCTCGCCGAGCGCCTGCTCAGTGGAGACTCCACCCTGAGCGCGGTTGCGGTGCCCGAGGCCGCTCCCGACGGGGATGGTAGGGTCAACGAGCCCATGTCGACGGATCGACACACGCATCCCTACGGTGACCCCGTGATCGATGCGGCGGCCGCGCTCGTTCAGGAAGTGGTTTCCGGAACCCATCGCAAGAGCAGCCAAGCGCCTCGCCCAACCGACCCCGAGCGTCCGAAGAAGGAAGTCGACTGGGGCGCGTGGCCGGCGGTTGCCTCGCCGAGGCCGGCAGCCGTGGGGCCGGCCGGAAGCGAGCCTGCGAAGCCGGCGTCGGGCGATACCTCTGCGGCCAGACCCCGGGATCGGACGCCGAGCGGCGCGGAGCTCGACGCATCCGATGTGCAGGAGGTGGAGTCGGGAGACGTGTCTGCCGCCGTCGACGGACCGGAGCCCCAACCCGCGGACAAGCTGCGCGGCGAAACCGTGGATGAAGGTACGACGGACTTGGAGGCCGGGGATGTCCTGCCCATGGAGCCCGAGCCACCCGACGCGGCTTCGCACGATCGCCCCGATTCTGACGAGAGCGCGAGCGGCAAGGGCTCATCGGCCAGCTCGCCCCGCATCGGCCCGGTGTCGAGTCCCCGAGCCTCGAGAGGCGACATGGGCTCCCCGGCGAGAGGTGAGCCGGGCCAGGCCCGCGCGCGCGATTCGAGCGTCGTCTCGCGCTCCCCGTGGAACACCCCCGAGCCGTCATCATCCCATCGGCTCTGGTTGATGATCGCTGCCGCGTTCGCCTTGGGCATGGTGGGGTTCCTGGTCCTTGGACGTGGACGTGTGCAGACCGAGCAGGCGCCGCCGGCCGCCGTCCCAGCACCGGCCGCAACACGGGCGCAAGCACCGGCGGTTCAGGCCAAACCAGAGCCGGTGTCCGAGGCTGCCGGAGGCCCGGCCGCGAAGGCGAGAGCCGGAGTCGTTGCGGGAGAGGCTGAGGACACAAGGGCGGCTCCCGTCGGTCTGGGGCCGGAGGCTGCCGTTCCCGGCGAGAGAGATCTCCGCCAGAAATGCCTAGAAGCCGACGCCGACGGCAAAGGCAGGGCGAAGGCCGTGGCCGCAGCATGCCGGCCAGTCCTGGAGGTCGATCCCAAAGACGTCGATGTCATGGTGATCTTGGCGCGCGTCGAGATCGATCGGGGCCGTCTTGCCGAGGCGCGAGCGCTGGCGAAGCGCGCGTTGGCGGCCGATCCACAGCGGTTCGAAGCCTATGTCTATCTCGGAACGGTGGAGCAGGCGGCTGGCAGGGTCGAGGAGGCGCGAGCTGCCTACGAGAAGTACCTGAAGCTGGCGCCGGACGGCCCCTTCGCGCGCGAGTTGCGTGCCATCTTGACCAACCTCTAGTAGTCCCAGTGAATTCGTGCTTGCGTGTTGATCCTTGGCATCGAGACTTCGTGTGACGAAACCGCGGCCGCTGTGGTGGAGGACGGCAAGGTCATTCGCTCGAACGTGATCGCATCGCAGGTGTTGGTGCACGCGGAGTACGGTGGTGTGGTTCCAGAGGTGGCGTCTCGCCAGCACCTGGCGACGGTCGTCAAGGTGGTGCGGCGGGCCTTGGGCGAGGCCAGCGTGACGGCCGAAGCGCTCGATGGGGTCGCCGCGACCTGCGGGCCGGGGCTGGTGGGCCCGTTGCTCGTGGGGCTCGAGCTGGGCAAGGCGATGGCCTATGCCCTCGCCAAGCCCGTAGTCGGAGTGAATCACCTGGTTGGGCACTTCGCTGCGGTCTTCCTCGAAGCCCCGGGAAACCCCAGCCCCCCACCCTACCCGCACGTTGCGCTTCTGGTGTCGGGTGGGCATACCGCGCTCTTTCGCGTCGAGGGTCGAGCCAGGACCATGTTGCTCGGCTCCACGCGCGACGACGCTGCGGGGGAGGCCTTCGACAAGGTGGCGAAGCTCCTCGGCTTGGGCTATCCCGGCGGCGTGGTCATTGACCAGCTGGCCGCGGCCGGAAATCCCACGGCATTCGTTTTCCCACGCGCCCTGCCGGCGCGCGGGGATCTCGATTTCTCCTTCTCCGGGCTCAAGACTGCGGTGGCGACGCGGCTCGCGGGTTTGCCGCGCGGCAAGGGCGGCGCGATCGCCGATTTCTGCGCCAGCTTTCAGGCTGCCGTGGTCGACGTGCTCGTGCGCAAGGCGCGCTCGGCGCTGAGGCGCGAAGGCTTGCGCGACCTGGTGGTGTGCGGTGGGGTGGCAGCCAATCGCGGTTTGCGCCAGGCCTTGGCTGCCGCCGCAGCGGAAGACGGTTTCGCGCTCTACGTGCCGGCGCCCGCGCTGTGCACCGACAATGCGGCCATGATCGCGTTGGCAGGCACGTGGGCCATCCTGCGCGGTGAGCGCGCCGCTCTCGATCTGAGCGTCGATCCTGGACTCCCCTTGGCATGAGCGGATCGGAAGAGAAGAATCGTTCGGTCTTTCCCACGGCACGCGAGCTGCTCGCCAAGCACGGGCTTCTGCCCAAGAGATCCCTTGGCCAGAACTTCCTGGTCGATACGCGAGTGCAGGAACGCATCGTGGACGCAGCCCGGGTGTCCGGCCAAGACGTTGTGGTCGAGATTGGCGCGGGCCTCGGCGCGTTGACCGCGCGCTTGTTCCCGAGAGCCGCAAGCGTCATTGCTCTCGAGCGCGACGCGAGCCTCGCGCGCGTTCTACGTGCCGAGTTCGCCGGCGCGGCGAACCTGCAGATCGTCGAGGCCGACGCTCTCAAGTTCGATTTGGTGGCTGCGGCGCAGGCCGCCGGGCGGCCGCTGGTCGTGGTGGGCAACTTGCCCTATGTCGTGACCTCGCCTGTGATCTTCGCAACGCTCGAGGCGGCAGCCGGCGGCCAAGTCGTAGACCGAGCGGTCCTGATGGTGCAGAAGGAGTTCGCACAGCGCATGCTCTCGCCACCTGGCGGTCGCGAGTACGGGCGGCTTTCGGTAATGGTCCAGCAAGCGGCCGAAACCGAGATCCTGTTCCACGTCGGGCCGGGGGCGTTCTTGCCGCCGCCAGCCGTGGTTTCCACGGTGGTGCGTCTGCGGCCGCGTGCCCAGCCACTGTGCGAGAGCAGCGACGCAGGCCTGTTTTCCCTCCTCGTGCGCGAGGCATTCGGTACCCGTCGCAAGATGCTCCGGCGCGCCCTCGAACCGGCCTTTGGTTCGGCGCGCGTTGCCGCGGCGTTGGCCGCGGCCGGCATCGCCGGCACCCGTCGCGCCGAGGAGCTCTCGGTGGCGGACTTTGTCCGCTTGGCGCAGGCTTTGGCGCATGCCTGAGCTACCCGAAGTCGAAACCGTGGTGCGCACCCTCCGCCCGCAGCTCATGGGCAGGACCATCCGGGCGATCTGGGCGAGCGGTCTGCCGCTGCGTATGCGCCGTCGAGTAGACAGCGCGGCCTTGCGGGACCATTGCCTGGGTGCGACCGTGCGTGCGGTCTACCGTCGGGCCAAGTACATCCTGATCGATCTCGAACGTCGTGGGAGAAGCTCCGGCACGCTGGTCGTTCACCTCGGCATGACGGGCCGGCTGCGCGTCGACCGCGCGCGGGCAGCGCGGGACAAGCACACGCACGTCGCGTGGACACTATTGGGCGGCGACGAGCTGCGCTTCGTCGATGCTCGCCGGTTCGGCTTGGTCCTGGCGGCAGGGCATGAGCGGAGCTTGTCGGAGATCCGTCAGCTTGGCCCCGATGCGTACGACGCCCTCGTCGCACGCGAGCTCGACCTGTCGCTGACCAAATCGGCGGCGCCCATCAAGTCCTTCCTGCTCGACCAGCGTCGCATCGCCGGCTTGGGCAACATCTACGCCTGCGAGGCCCTTTTTCGGGCGGGCATCCATCCCCGCATGCCGGCCTGTCGCGCGCGCGGCAGGGCAGCGCTCCTCGCTGCTGCCATTCGCGAAACCCTGGAGATCGGCATCTCCAACGCCGGGACGTCGTTTCGCGATTTCGTGGACGTGAACGGGGAAGCGGGCACCAACCTGGACGCGCTCTTGGTGTACGGCCGGGAGGGCGAGCCGTGCGCGAGCTGCGGGCGGCCGATCCGACGCATCGTCCAGGCTGGGCGCTCGACTTTCTTCTGTGCCCGTTGCCAGAAGCGCTAGAAGAGGCAGGAGACCGGATCGCCAAGGGGGCTGTTGCCGATCCGATACGAATAGGTCGCGACGCTATCGACACCCCAGCACTCGATGCCCAGGGTGGTGACGACGCCCTCCCGGTTGGGAGTCAGGTCGGCTGTCAGATCGGCGCGGCCGGCGCCGGAGCCGATCCATTGCGACACCATCCTCGCGGCAAGCGGGTCGCCGGTATCGGTCTGGCCCTCCCAGTCGAAGGTCAGGCGGCCCGAGCCGTCTTGGTTCTGCAGGTAGTCCAGTTGTCCGGATTTCGTCGACGCCGTGGCGAGTTTCTCGACGTAGAGGCTGACGCTGAACGGAAAGTCCGCGTTGTCGTACGCCATATCGATGCGCACGAGATCGGCCAGGCCGGGATCTTGGTCAACAGGATAGCCGGCTTCGCGGGCCTTCGAGACCAGCAGGTGGATCTCCCCCTGGCCGGTCCGGGCGCTCCCGGACGAAACGTACATGCCTGCAAGAAAGGGTACCCATCCCGAGTCGTCCGCGCCGAATGGACTGACGTCGACGCTGTAGTCCATGCGCAGCAGCGTCGTGGACACGGTGGACCTCCGCATGACCACGCGGATCTGCCAGCCCGGCTGGTCTTCCAGGCTCCACGGTCCCCAGGTACGCTCGTCGCCGTTGCGCGACGTGGGTACGTTGCCTCGCACCAGATCGATGAGCCCGGCGAGCTCTGCCACCATGTTGTTGAAGGTGGTGACCGCGTGCCGGGTGGCTTGGTAGTACTCCGCCGAATCGGTACGCATGATGGCGAGCTGCATCTTCGCTTCCATGTCGCTCTGCTCGGGCAGCGCGAGCTGGAAGTCGAGATCGTCGTTGGAGTAGTTCCCGCAGCCGCAAACCGCGAGCCCCGCGAGCACGGTGCAAAGTGACGCCCATCTAGAACTCATAGGCAACCCCCAGCGTAAGTTCCCAGTAGCCGAGCGAGCGGTTCTCGTCGACATTGTAGAGTAGATAGTGGACACGGCCGCGACCGAGCATGGCAAAGTGCTTGGTGATTCGGTAGCGCGCGCTGCCGACGAGCCCGGGCGTGAAGGTGGCGAAGAACTGGTCGGGCACGGTCGGTTCGTCGAACTTGCGGCCCATCAGCACGAAGGCAAGGCGCAGGCCGGCCGAGGCCGAGAAGCGTCCCTCGCCGAAACGCCATTCCTTGGCCACGGCGGTTCCCGCCGTCAGCTCGCTGAAGCGGAAGGGCAAGAGCGTGCCGTAGCGATCGACCTTGGCGCGTGTGCTGCCGCTGGCGAAGTCGAAGCCCCAGGTCCAGCCGCGCCGGAAGAAATCGCGCAGCTCGAGCTCGATGCCGAGCATGCCCGTGGGCGGGAACAGCCCGTCGCGGGTCGGGCCGTCGAAAAAGGACTGCACGAGGCCGCCGAGCCCGAGGCTGGTGCGCACGCCGGTCTCGTCGCGCATCGCGCCCTTGACCGGATCGTCGGAGAAGGGAGCGTCCCGCAGGCTCGTCTCATCGAGCGTCGCCAGCTGTCCTGCGACGATTTGGATCTCGCCGATGCGCAGGCGGTCGGCCAGACGTCTGCGGACGCGGTAGCGGCCGGAGGGAAGAGCCAGCTGGCGATCCATTCCCGCGGGCTTCTGTATCTCGGCCGCGATGAAACCATTGCTGTCGACGACGTAGTAGATTCCGGCGGGCGCCTCGCCGGGCACGTAGATCCCCTCGTGTCGGCTGCCAAAGTCCGTGAGCACGAGATCGGCGTTGCCCTTGAGATCGTAGCTGAAGGTCGGGTGCTGCGCGCCGGCCGCGCTCTCGGCGGTGTCCGCCACGGTGCGGGCGTAGGCATAGGCGTAGGCTTCGGACAGCGTCACGCGGCGGTCGCGCGAGCGATCGGCGTCTCCGCGCAGGCCGCTGACCAAGTAATGGGAGAAGTAGCTGCCGCCGATCTCGTCGGATTCCTGCGCGTCCTCGTCCGCGCTGGCCGAAGAGAGCATCACCAACCCGCGAGCCTCCTCCGAACCGGAGGCCTCGATGGCGAAGGCCGGGGCCCGCCGCGCGCCCTTCGTGCGATTCAAGGCGCCGGCGCGGCACGAATCGAAGACGCCGATGCGAATGTCGGCCTGGCCCGCCAAGAGACGCGCCTTCACCTCGTCGAGCCGTATCCGCGATTCGCCCAAGCGCAGCTCGCCGTCCTTGGCGTGCCCCGAATAGTAGACGAGAAGGAGCGTGCGCTCGCCGTGCTGCCTGGCCAGTGCGATGCGCGTCTCGATGGCCGAAAGCGCGCGCCAGAACTCGCCCGCAGCTTGGTTGAGGATCAAGAGCGCATCGTCGGGAGCCACCCCGCCGAGCTGGGTCAGCACCGCGTGCATCTTGCGCGCGTCGTCGGCCGCGTAGCGCAACGGCCGTGTGTCCCCCCCGCCGCGGTCGTTGCCCGCGAAGACGGCAAACCGGTGTTGCGCCGCCGCTTCCGCGGGCAATGCCGCGAGCAGGAAAGCGGTCAGGAGCGGCCCGGCCCGAGCCATGGTTGGCGAAGGCTTCATGGCTTCCGGAAGAGCCAGGAGAAGACCTGTTGCCCGCCCGCGAAAGTGGGGTTCGCCAGGATAGCCAGATCCCCCTTCGCGCTCTCGAGCGCAGTCTTGACCGCTTGCTTAGCGGCCATGCTGTCGAAGGGTTTGCGCGCCAGGAAGAGGAAGACCTTCTCGCGGCCTTCGCCGGTGAATTCCAGGCTGTCGGGCAAGTACGTGGTCGTGGCCGTGGGCGAGATCGCCAAGGCCGGGCCAGTCTCGGGGTAGAGCAGCGTGATCTCGCCGGTGTCGTCGACCGAGACCGCCGCCAGATAGCGAGGCTCCTCGCTGCGGTAGCCGAGACGAACCCGATCGCCGGGTTCGAGCACTTCCTGCGAACCTGGCGGCACCGATCTCTGTGCCGAGGCCACGGCCGAGGCCACGCGCACCGTGGCCTGCACGGTGCTGCCCTTGGTGCGGTTGAAGCCGGTAGCCGGCGTGCGTGCCAGGAACAGAGCCACGGCCGCCGCGGCGAGCGCGCCCCCGAGCCCGGCGAACCAGATGCGCCGCGGCCGCTGGCGCGGGACGCGCCGAGCGCGCTCGACACCGCCGGCAAAGCGCTCGAAGGGGATCTCGCGCTCGAAGGCGCGCTGTTCCTCGACGAGCATGCGCAGCCTGCTTCGGCATGGCGCACAGACCGCCAAGTGGCGATCGGTTTCCTGGCACTGCTCGGCCGAGAACTCACCGGCCCGATAGCGGCGCAGAGCGAGCTCGGGCAAGTGATTGCCGTGCGACGATGGTGTCTCGACAAGGGTCATGGGGGCAACTCCTTACCGCAAACCGCGGCGAACTCGGAGAGGCGCTTGCGCACCGTGGGCACCGACCGTCCGAGGAGTGCGGCCACCTCCTCGAGGGTCATCTCGTCGACGTGGTAATGGATGGCCACGGCTTGGGTTTCTTGATCGACGAGAGAAAGCATGTGAACCACCAACTCGCGCATCTCGAAGACCTGCGGGCCGGGCTCGGTGCTCTCTTTCGCGCGAGCCTCGCGCTCGAAGCGCGCGCGCCAGCCCGCGCGCTCGGCGCGCAGGATATTCAGGCAATGGTGGGTGGCGATCTTGATAAGCCAAGTCAGGGGCGAAGCTTCTTGGCGGAAGCTTCCGTAGTGGGTCAAAGCCTTGGCGAACACGTCCTGCATGGCATCCTCGGCCTTGCTGCGATCCCGCAGCAGATACGAACAGCGTCCGTAGACGCTGGCCCCGTATCTCTCGTACAGCTCGTGCAGATCCGCTCGCGCGTCCGCGGCCGCCAGGCCCTTGTCGCCCGGGATGATCCGGAAGGTGGGGGTCTGGCGGCCCGACATGGCTAGAGGGTCGGATACTCCGCGGCGGCGAAGGCGCAGGTGGCCTCGCTGCCGTAGTTGTCGGCGGGGTTTGTCGACAGTGGCACAGACTTGTAGGTGCTGGCGTAGTTGATGTCCCAACACTCGGTCAAGGTGTAGGTCTGCGGCAAGTCCGTGGCCGTGACCGTGACGTCCGAGCGGCCTGCGCCGCTCCACAGCCAGCGGCTGCGCACCTTGCCCACGCCTTCGGTCGAGGTCGCGTCCGCGGGCACGTTGTAGGTGAAGTCCATGCTGCCCTCCGCCCCGGGATTCTGCACGAAGACGTAGTCAGCATCGACCAGCCTGCCTGGATGATCGTCGTCCTTGACCTGGCGGAACTGCGCGCTGATGTTGATGACCTGACCGGGGCCCATGTGGTCATAGACATAGTTGGCTTTGCCCACGTTGGCGTCCGGTGCAGGCAGAGTGGCGCGCGCATCCCAGTCCAAGGTGAAACTGCCGGTGCCAAAGCCCTCCATTTCGTTGCCCAGACCATCGAGTCCCGGCGAATGGACACCGGACAGCACCGTCACGAAGGGAGCCGTGGGCTGGTGCTTGTCCCGGCCCTCGAACTTGTACTGATATTGATGGGCTGCCACGCGCGTGATGGTGACCATCCATTCGATGGGATCGAGCGGCCCCTGCCATGGTCCCCACACTGCGGTGTCGAAGCCGACACTGGTGGCCGGGTAGTCGGTGACCAGCCGGACGAGGGTGCCGACGGCGATGGCGCCGGCATTGACCGTGACGCTGACGGCGCGGGTGATCCTGTACCACTCGGCGGTCTGCCCTTCGAGCGCCCGGCTACTGCTCTCGACGGTCAGGGCCTTGGCACCGGAACCAGGGACGGACATGGCCACGGTCTGCTGGCGGGGAACGCCGGTGGCGAATTCGGAGCCTGCCTTGTCGAGGGGGTGGCAGGCAGCGGCAGCGAGAACGAGCGAGAAGCAAGCGACGGTACGTGTCATGGCGGTTTCTCCTTCCAGGAAGACTGACACAGCCAGGGCCGGAAACTGAAACCAGAGACGGCGTAGAGGGATGGAAGGGCTCGGAAACCCTGGCCTGAGACTTCTGCCGTCACGCGCCTACCGCCTCGCCGCGGACGAAGCGGCCGTTGGGCAGGTCGCAGTCCGGCGATGCCCTCGCGGCGAACCACGAGCAGCTCTTCCTGGAGAATGCCGCTGTCCGAGGGCATGCACAGGGTGTCGCGGCTCCTGGGGTTCCCTCGTGTCCGAGCGAATCGCCCTGGCGCACCTCGCCGTTGCGCAGGATAGTCGCGGCCTCGATGCTGCGTTGCGGATGAAAGTGAAGCCCCGCGCTGCAATCAGCCGGCCCCGTCCCGGTGGGCGGTTCGAACAGGAGGAAGGTTCGCGGGCAGCCCCTCGATCCGCGCCCACGCGCCCCGGCAGTCCCCTACCCCAGCTTGCCGGCGACCCGAGCGGCTTCTTCGATGGTGCGAGCGAGGACGGAGCGGATCTTGCCGTCTTCCATGACCCCCAGGCCGGCGATGGTACAGCCGCCAGGGGTAGTGACTTGATCCTTGAGCACGGCAGGATGCGCGCCGGTTTGGAGCACCATGCGTGCCGCGCCTTGCACCATCTGGGCTGCCATGGCGACGGCGGCGTCGCGGCGCAGGCCGAGCCTGACCGCGCCATCGGCCAAGGCGTCGATCAGCACGAACACGAAGGCCGGACCGCTGCCCGCGACTGCGGTCACGATGTCCATATGGGCTTCGTCGACTTCTTGCGCCCTGCCGACGGACGCGAACAGCGCCAACGCCAACGCCATCTGCGCGTCGCTCGTGCCCTTGCCCCGCGCCAAGCCCGCCATGCCCTCGCCGATCAATGCGGGGGTGTTGGGCATGGCCCGAATCACGGCGCTGCCCGGGAGGTAGCCGCGCAGCTTCTCCAGACGCACGCCGGCGGCGATGCTGATGACGAGTTTTCCGGCTAGGGCCGTGCGTACGGCCTCGTGGTCAAGCACCCCGGCGATCTGGTACGGCTTGACGCACACGAGCGCCACGTGGCACGCGTGCGCGACGGCGAGGTTGTCGGTGCCAGCGCGGATCCCATGCTTGGCGGTCAGCGCCGTCGCGATCTCGGCGCGCGCATCGCTGGCGAAGATCTGCGCCGCGGCGAGGTTGCCGGAACCAAGGATACCGCGCACGATGGCTTCGCCCATGGTGCCGCAGCCGATCACTCCAAGGGTCTGGTTGGCTTCGAGGAGAGTCACAGGCGCATTACTACACGAAGCACATCCAAGGTAAAGTCGCCGGCACGATGAGCCAGGAGATGGCAGCTCGCAGCGCGCTTCGAGAAGCGCACCGTCTGGTGGTCAAGGTCGGCACTGCGGTCGTGACCACGGGGGATTCCGAACTTGCCGCAGGCCGCGTGGCGAACCTGGTCGACGGCATTGCGGCCGAGCGCAAGGCCGGTCGCGAGGTCGTGCTCGTTACCTCGGGCGCGGTCGGCATGGGCATGCGGCTTCTGGGCCTGCGCAGACGGCCGCGGTCGCTTGGCCTGCGTCAGGCCTGTGCGGCGGTGGGTCAGAGTCATCTCATGGCCGCCTACGCCGAGGCATTTGCCAAGCAGGGATTGGTTGCCGCGCAAGTGCTGCTGACCCAGGAGGACTTGGGCGACCGCGACCGCGCCCTGTGCGTGCGCACGACGTTGATGCGCCTGCTCGAGCTCGGCGCCATGCCGGTGCTCAATGAGAACGACAGCGTCAGCATCCGCGAGCTGGTCGAATACCGCCGGATACGGGGAGCAGATCCCGCCCAGCCCGTCTTCGGCGACAACGACGGCTTGGCCGCCCGGGTCGCCGTCGCACTCGATGCCGACTTGCTGGTACTGTTGACGAACGTTGAGGGCCTCTTTTCCGCGAACCCCGAGGTCGATGCGAAAGCCAAGCGCATTCCGGTCCTTGGTTCCGTCGCCGGAGGGGCCTTGTGCGCGGCGAGCGGCACCTCCAGCGGGGGAACCGGCGGCATGGCGAGCAAGCTGGAAGCGGCGAGACTGGCGACGGCGGACGGAACATCGGTCATAGTCGCCAACGGGTTTGATGCTGGTGTTCTGGCGAAGATCCTCGCGGGCGAGGATGTCGGAACGCTGATCCCAACTTCCGATCGGCGGCGTGCGCGACTGCGCTTCATTGCGGTGGCGAGCAAACGGTTCGGTGTGCTGGTGGCCAATGACGGTGCCTTGCGCGCCTTGGAAAACGGCAAGGCATCGTTGCTACCCGTTGGCGTCATCGCGGTCGAAGGCAGCTTCGACAGAGGTGATGTGGTCGAGATCCACGACTGCAGTGGCCGCGTGCGCGGCCGTGGCGTGGTCAACTACGACGCCGACGCGTGCCGCAAGCTCGCCGGTCGGCAGAGCGACGACATCGACGCCATTCTCGGCTACCGCGGCTACGATGCGCTTGTCACGCGCGACAACTTGGTGATGGGGACGACGTGACGGCTCTGGGGGGCTCACTTGCCGGTGACGGCCGGGCTCGACGCTGGCGCACCCTTGTGAGCCGTTGGAGCGGGGCTGCGCTTCATCTCGACATAGGACGCATAGGCGTCGGCCTCAACGGGCAGGAGCACCGTGAAGGTCGATCCCGAACCGGGCTGTGAGCGGACTTCGATCGTGCCCCCATGATTCTCGATGATGCGCTGGCTGATGGGCAGGCCGAGGCCAGTGCCCTTTTCCTTGGTGGTGAAGAAAGGAATGAACAGGTTGCGCAGTTCCACCGGCGGAATGCCGACACCGTCGTCACGGAAGCGGACCTCTAGGAAGGCGGCGGACGCGCCTCTTCGGGTTGAACGGCGGAGGCTCGTGGACACGCGCAGACGGCCGCCTTGCGGCATGGCGTCGAGGGCATTGATGGCGAGGTTGAGAAACACCTGGTGAAGCTGCTGGGCGTCGGCGCGTACCAGGGGCAGCCCATCAACTAGATTCATCGCGATTTCGACGCGCGCGCCGCTGCGCTCTTTCTCGATCAGATTGACAGTCTTCCGAACCACCTCGTTGACGTCGAGCGGACTCTGGTCACCGCGGTAGGGACGAGCGTAGTCGAGGAACTGCGAGACGATCCTGTTCAGACGGTCCACCTCCTCGACGATGATGCCGAGAAACTCACGCATGCCTGCGTCGGGTTTGGGCCCCTCGACGGGCTGCAGGTACTGCGCGGCGCCCTTGATGGAACCGAGCGGATTCCTGATCTCGTGCGCCAAGCCTGCCGCCATCTGACCCAGCGCCGCGAGGCGATCACGCTCCTTCATGCGTTCATAGATCTGAGAGTTCTGCAAGGTCACACCGATCGAAGCCGCGACGCTGCGGAAGAGCTCGATCTCCTCGGAGGAATAGGCCTCGCGCAGGCGCTCGTCCCGCAGGACCAGCATGCCAAGCAGCTGTTCCTCGCCGAGGACGGCGAGCACCACCGAGCCGTTCACCAATTCCAAGACGCGTAGGACCAGCAACAAGGCCTCGCGCTCCTCGCCTTGCTTGTTGCGCAGGGCCAAGAGCTCGCGCTCCAACCCCTCGACCGAAACCACCCCGGCGCGGCGCAGGCGCTCGAGGAAACCCCGGTGCGCGACGGCGTCGATGCGTCCTTCGGGGCGCGGCCCGACGTGCCCTACCAGGTCATAGGCCGAGCCGTCTGGATCCACGATGTACATCGAGGCGTGGGTCACACGACGCGAAGCTTCGAGAGCGGAAAGCACGCGCGGCACGAGATCGCGCACGTCGATGACGTTCATGAGATCCGTGCGCAGGCTTTCGATGCGCCGGAAGAGTTCGTACTTCTCTTGGAACATCCAGCGATTCACGACGCGTTCGAGCAACCCGCGCAAGGGCTCGAACACGATGATGACGGCTGTGGAGGCGACGAGCGCGTTCAAGAAGAGCAGCCCGATTTCGTTCAGATCGACGAGCTTGATGAGCAGAAGCCCGTAGATGAGCGTGGCAATGCTGGCCAGGGCGGCCAACACCACCATGCGGCCGAGCAGCTCGTTGAGGTCGAGGAGGCGATAGCGGACGAGGGTCTGCGAGAGGAAATAGAGGTAGATGGTGACAAGGATGTTCCCCAGCGAAGGCATCCAGGGAACGAGGTCGAGAGCCGAGGCCGTTACCGTGGCCAGGCCGCCGACGAGGAGATAGAGCAGCCGTATCTTCTCGACCCGCGAGGGCGTGCGCCGGTAGCGGCGGAAGAGGTAGTAGACGGAAAGGTAGAGGCCCAGGAAGACGTAGGTGAGCAGGCCCGCGTAGAACCATTGGTTGGTGTGGACCGGCGTGGCGAGGAAGAGGCTCGAGAGCAGCGCGAGATAGAGCACCACGGCCCCGGCGATGGTGATTCGCGACATGGGTGGCGGGCCCGCCTCGTCGCCGAGGAAAGCGCGGAAGAACCGCTGCGCCGTGGCTGGCAGGGACACAGCGGCCAGCATGGCCGCCCAGCGGAGAAGCGAGCCGGACTCCTGGGAGGAACCGAGGAAGTGCAGCAACCGTTGCACGGCCACATTGAAGGTGAACGTTGCGAAAAGCACATGGACGCTTCGCCGAGGGTCGCGCAGCAGAGCGGCGCCGCCCACAGCGAGACCCACGATGGCGGCAACCAGGGCGGAGAGCGTCTGGGTGTTCACAGCGGATCCATTGTAGCGCCTTTGCCCACAATGCCCCCGTCTGATAGCATGTCCTTGGGACCATGGACGCGTCCGGCTGTACCTGGCCGCTGCGGCGGCATGTCTGGACAAGCTGCCCGGGACGGGGCGACGGCGAGGTGTCTCCTGGCGGGGCCGACAGTTCGGAGCCTACAGCAGATGGCCGGGGGGGCGCGCCATGATCGACTCTGCCGTGCTGGTGCTGAACCGGCACTTCCAGCCCATTCATGTGACCAACGTCAGGCGCGCTTTTGCGCTTCTTTACATGGGTGCGGCGCAGGCCGTGGACCGGCAGTTCCGCACCTTCGATTTCGACAACTGGGCGGAGCTGTCAGCCGAGATGGGGGATGACGTGATCCACACGGTGAATCGCGCCATTCGCGTGCCGCGCGTGATCCTTCTCCAGTTCTACGACCGCATCCCACGTGCCAAGGTGCGTTTCTCGCGCCACAATATCTACACGCGGGACAACAACACGTGCCAGTACTGCGGACGGCAGCTTTCTCGTGCCGAGCTGAACCTGGACCACGTCGTGCCACGCTCGCGTGGCGGGCGCACCACGTGGGACAATGTCGTGTGCTGTTGCGTGGACTGCAACATCGCCAAGGGCGCTCGCACCCTGGAGAAAGCGGGATTGAGGCTGCTCAAGCAGCCCACTCGCCCACGGTGGACGCCGACCTTCCGCGCCGGGGGTGAGCGCATTCGCTACCGGGACTGGCTGCCTTACCTCGATCTGCCCAACGCGTCGTACTGGAACGCGGAGCTGCTCGAATAGGCGGCCATGCCGCTGCTATTATCCGGGCCTGCCATGCCGCATGCCCCACTCGCTGGTCTGCGCGTTCTGGTGACTCGCCCCGCAAGCGACGGCGCGGACGACTGGGCGGCGGCTCTCGCGGCCGCTGGCGCGAAGCCCATCCCCTACCCCACGATTGTCATCGAGCCGCCCCCGTCCTGGCAGCCGCTCGACGAAGCGTTGGCCAGACTCGGGGACTACGATTGGGTGATCTTCACGAGCCAAACAGCGGTTGCCTTGGTCCTGGGAAGACTGCCGGGAGGGAGCTTTCCGCCGGACATGCGGGCCAAGCTCGCGGCGGTCGGGCCGAGCACGGCCCGTTCCATCGAGGCGGCCGGTGGCGCGGTTTCTCTCGTGCCGGCGGACAATCGGCAAGAAGGCCTGGCAGAGGCTCTTCGTTCCTTCCCGGAAGGGACTCGCGTGCTGTTCCCTGCCGCTGCCGGCGCGCGTACCCAGCTTGCCGAGAGCCTGCGTGCGCGCGGTTGCGTCGTTGACGTCGTGACGGCGTACCGCGCCCAACCCAGGGCCGACCTGGGCCCTCCGCCACCCTTCGATGTCGCGACCTTCGCCAGTCCCTCGGCATTGAACGCCTACGTGGCTCACGTCGGCCGCGAATCGCTCGCGGGGAAGACGGTCGCGGTCATTGGACCCGTCACGGCGAAGGAGGCCGTCGAGCGCGGCATCAAGCCTGCCATTGCGCGGCGCCCCGACGTGGCCGCCCTCATCCTGGCGATCACCGAGTCACGTAGCGCCCGAGGAGATACCTGATGTCGTTCCCAGAGAATCGTCCCCGTCGTCTCCGTCGAACCGAGGCTATGCGGCGCATGGTCCGCGAGACATCTCTCTCGGTCGACAACCTCATGTATCCCCTGTTCGTGTGCCCAGGGAAGGGAGTGCGCAGGGAGATCGCGTCCCTGCCCGGTCAATACCACCTGTCGGTCGACCAGCTGGCACGCGAAGCAGAGGGCATCCTTGAGCTCGGGATACCTTCCATCATTCTGTTCGGCTTGCCCGAGAAGAAAGACAATGTGGGCAGCGAGGCGTGGCGCTCGGACGGCATCGTCCAAAGAGCCATCCAGGCCGTCAAGCGGGCTGCACCGGAGCTGCTGGTCGCCGCGGACTGCTGCCTGTGCGAGTACACGACCCACGGGCACTGCGGCGTGGTTCTCGACAAGGCATCTGGCGACGTGGACAACGACGCCACTTTGGAGAATCTAGCTCGGGTGGCTTTGGCACAAGCCAGCGCCGGAGCGGACATTGTCGCGCCATCGGGGATGATGGATGGGACCATCGGTTTCCTGCGCGAGGCTCTCGACGAGGCCGAGCACGAGGGGGTGATTCTGCTTTCGTATGCGGTGAAATACGCCTCGGCCTACTACGGTCCGTTCCGGGTCGCTGTCGACTCTGCGCCCGCGTTCGGGGATCGCCGTGGCTACCAAATGGACCCCGGGAATGTGCGCGAAGCTGTGCGCGAGGCAGCCCTCGACGTAGAGGAAGGGGCGGACATAATCATGGTCAAGCCCGCCCTGCCCTACCTCGACGTTGTGGCGGAGCTTCGGCGAGAGTTTGACGTGCCGCTGGCCGCCTACAATGTCTCCGGCGAGTACCTGATGCTCAAGGCAGCAGCCGAGAAAGGCTTCCTTGACTACGAGCGCGCGATGGTGGAAACTCTAACGTCTGTGCGTAGGGCGGGCGCCGACTTGGTCGTGACGTATCACGCCAAGGAGGTGGCGCATCTGCTCTCGAAGGCTTGGTAGCCGGCAGCACGGAAAAGCGCATCGGCAGCGAATTTGTCTGTTGACAAAACGTTGCAGATGCCTAATATCCCACCTCCCGCTGCGGGGGAGGCTGCGCAAGCGGCTGACGCCACAGCAGGAACGTCGGTCTCTGAAAGCTGAACAGCAGAGTGAGAAGAAGGAAAAGCGATGCTGGATGGCCTTCCTGAAGGTCGCCCGGCATCGACCCAGAATCCTTGAGTTGTTAGTAGACCCAGGGGCATCGCCCCTGGAGGATCGCTCGAAAATGCATGAGGCCCTGGCTTCATGTGCAAGTTCAATTGGAGAGTTTGATCCTGGCTCAGAGCGAACGTTAGCGGCGGGCTTAACACATGCAAGTCGAACGAGAATGAGGGGGCAACTCCT
>JAFGPX010000180.1 GCA_016935975.1 Deltaproteobacteria bacterium | reverse complement strand
TCTTCGATCTTTCGCGCCTCGATGCGCTCGCCGTTGAAGTCGATGCCGTTGGTCGAACCGAGATCCTTGATGTAGTAGGCGCCGGCGCGGCGAACCACGGCGGCGTGCTTGCGCGAGATGTTGCCGTCGCGAATGGGCAGGTCGGAGGTCTTGGCGCCGCGGCCAATGATGAACTGATCCTTGTCCACGAGGTACTTCTGACTGCCGAAGATGAGGTAGAGCGGCGGCGCGTCGCCACCGTCGGGGATAGGCGGCGGCACCGCCACCGGCGGCGCCGCTGGCGTGGGCGGCCGACCGGCGTAGTGCGCGGTCATGCGCGCGGCCGGCAAGGGCGGCGGCACCCCGGGCGGGCGGGCGCTGTCGGGAGAGTAGAGCCCCGAGGGCTGCGCGTCGGTATCGAGGCCCGCGAGGTAGCCGCCCCGCTCGGCGTAGGTCCGCATCGCATCGTTCACGAGTTCGTCGACCCCGCGGTCCATCGTCTCGGACATCTGCTCGAAAACCTGCCACAGCTCATCGCTGCAGTAGAAGTGACGGAGGGTCTTTCGGTGGGGGTCCATCGGCATGGCGGCTACCTGCTAGAGTGAACTACGAACCACCCTTGCCTTGCAACAGCAGGGCGACCCGCTTGGCTTCGGCGCCAACCGTCAAGGCGGCGGGAAACCCCTTGACGGTCGCCTTGTCGTCCGCGAGCTTTCCTAGCGCAGCGACGTCCTCGCGACTTCCCAGACGCACTTGCGGGCTGGCGGGCAGTGGCGCCGCGAGCGCCAACACGGCCGTCATGCGCGCCAGCGGCGAGGACGACGCAAGCGCCGAGAGCACGGCGGGCTTGGCCGCGGCCCCGACCTTGGAGATATCCTTGACCAGAAAGTCGAGCACGTCTTCGCGCTTGAACGATAGCTTGCCCGAGAACGCCTGCAACGCGGGAACGATGGCGTCGGCTCGGCCGATCTCCAGCGCCGCTTCGTGCGCCCGGTAGCGGACGATGTCGTTCTTGTCTTTGGCAATGATGCGCAACAGGCCCTGCAGCGCCTCGGGCCCGCCGATCTTCTCGATGACGCCGAACGCCTCCTCGCGCAGCCCCTTGTCGGCCCTGCCGTCGCCTGCGATCTCGAGCGCCAACGGCAGGACCGACGGAAAACGCGACTGCTGCAGGGCCTTGGCCGCGGCGACGGCCTCCTCGGCCGGCCCCTTCCGCATCTTGTTGGCGAGGAATTCGGTCACCGTGGGCCCGCCAAGCGTGCCCAGGGCCAGCCACATGTCGTTGGGGATGGGCTGGCCGGCGGTGATGCGGCCGAGCAAAGCAGCCCCACCCTTGTCGCGTGTCGGCTCGTCGCAGACCTTGACCAGGATCTCGGCCACTCCGCGGTACGGCGCCTTGGCGTCGCCGAGCAGCCTGACCAGCATCGGCCCGGCGGGCGGCCCGACGGCGCCAAGCAGCTTTTCCAGCGAATGACGCCCACCGCCGAAGCGCCCCGCGACGAGATCCTTCTCGACGGACTCGAGCAAGGCGGCGTCGATGCGCTTCTGCTCCTCGGGCGGCGCGTACTGCCGGACGCCGAACAGCATGTCGCGCGCGTCGCGCACCTTGGGCACCTGTGGGCTTGCCAGGCCCTTGACGCCGATTTCGACCAGGGACTTCAGGATCTCCCAGCGCTCGTCGGCCTCGATCCCCGCCATGATCGCGTCGGCTTTCTCGGGCTTGCCGATGTCCACGAGGGCGGCGGCGGCTTCGGCGCGCAGGTTGGCCGGCACATTCGAGCTGCGCAACGCGGCCTCGATCTTGTCCGGTCCCTTGACCGTGCCCTTCCAGGCCTCGATGCGCTCGGAGGCAACGCTCTCGCAGGCCGCGATCCCGAACAGGAACAACGCTGCTGCCCTCAACGCATCCATGGTGCGGGGATGTTAGCCGCCGCCGGATCGCGCGGTCAAGGCCAACGCGGCCCGCGCGCCGGCCGGGTCGTTGGTGATGATCCCGTCGACACCCATGGCGGACAGAGCCTGCAGGCGGGCGGCCGCGTCCACCGTCCACACGTTCACCGCGTACCCGCGTTCGTGCCAGCGCGCGACGGCTTCGGGGCCGCACAAGCCGTCTTCGGGGTGCACGGCGAACGGCCGGAGCAGCGGCAAGAGACGCTCCCGGCGCGGAAACCAAGGCCGCTGCGATGGCCGCGGCCGCGCGCAGAGCAAGCCACAGGGCACGTCCGGGCGCCGGCGCCGCCAAAGCCACAGGGCGGCCGGGCTGAAAGAAGAGACGAGGACACGCCAGGCCGCCCCCATCCGGCCCACGACCTCGGCAACGCCGGCGACCAAGGCGCGGCAACCGGGCGGCCGGATGCCGCTGCCTTTAATCTCGATGTTGACCAGGGCTCGGGGGCCACAGGCCTCGATGGCCTCGGCGAGCGTGGGGATCTCGCCCCCGCCGAGGAGCCGCACCTCGCGGAGCGCGGCGAACGGCAGGCTGGCGACGCGCTCCGGCCGGCCCGCCAGCCGGGAGAGATCGTCGTCGTGGAAGACCACCACCTCGCCCGTGGCGCAGCCCTGGACGTCCAGCTCGACCCCGTCGGCGCCCTCGGCCATGGCCCGGCGGAAGGCGGCCAGGGTGTTTTCGGTTTCGTGGACGCTCGACCCGCGGTGGGCCAGCAGCACGGGGCCGACGCCGTGCCGGGCCCAGAAGCTGCCTCCCGCGGTGGCATGCGACCCCATGATGATGCGGGTTTATAGCGCTGGAGCACCAAGGCAGGCTAGACTTCCCGAATGTCGAAGAGGTTGTCTTCTGGCCTGCCCTGGCTGGCGCCGCTGTGCCTTGCCGGCATCTGGGGCTGTGCCCACGGCGCCGCGCCAAAACCGGTGCCCACAAGCCCGGCCACGCAGGCCTTGGCCGACGAGGCACGCGCCATCGAGTCCATCACCACCGAGGAGGATTACTTCGAAGCCAAGCTGCTCCTGCAAGCCTTGCCCGAGAACGTCCCCCAGCACCGTCGCCTGCGTGGCACAATCCTCGAGTACCTGCTCGCTCCTCTGGCCGCCCTGGATGCCGAGCGGCTGCGCAAGGATCCTTCCCTACTCGGCAACGAAGACGATTTCGATCGCCTCGCCGAGTCCTTCCGCGACGCCCTCCAGAGCTTTCCGCCACCTTCGCTTTGGGTGCCGGGGGGGCCCTCTCTTGCGCCCCGCGAACGCGAGCTTCTGCGCCTTTCCGCCAAGCTGTTGATAGCGGTGCATTCCCCGCGTGGCAACGAGCTACCCGTGGCCACCGCGCTTTTCGTGCTGAGGTCCATCGACGGCGACAACCCCGAGTGGCCGTCGCGGCTCAAGCAGCTCTTTGCCTGGCTCGAAGACGGGGCGCGGCTGGCAAGAGGCCTGCAGGGGCCGCGCCAAATGGACTCGCCCACCGACGTTCTCGACGACGTCGCCTCGTCGTGGCCCACGCCCGAGGTGCTCGACCGCCTGTCTCAGGCGGCCTTCGCCCGCCAGGACAAGGTGACGGGCATCCTCAAGCGGCCCATTGGCGCGGGCGAGGGTGTGCGCGGACTTCTGAGCGAGCTGCTCATCGACGCCGAGTCCCTGTCCAACATGGCCGTGGCGGCGGCGGCTCTGTACGTGCGCTGCGGGCAACTCGCGCGGGCCGCCGACGTGGCTGCACGCTTCGCCGACAAACCCGGGGACGACCCGAATTTTCGCCAGCTCGTGCAAGCCGCCGCCGCCCCGCGGGCCAAGGTGGCCGACCTGCTGGCCCTGGCGCGCCGCTTTCTGCCCCGCAGCGAGCTTCTGCGCGGGACTTCCCCCGATCGCGTCGATCCGGCCACCGCCCTGAGCGTGCTGCAGCGCGGGCTGGCGGCGCACCCCGGCGATTCCGACCTCCTGCTCCTCGCCTCGCGGGTCGCACGTCTGGTTTCCGCCCCGCTTCTGTCCCTGCGCTATCTCGACGAGGCCATCGCGGTGCTCGCGGCGCACGCGGCCGGCGCGGACACGCTCGGAGAGCTGGCTGCCGAGCGCCTGGAGCTGGCCTTCCTGCGCCTCAAGATGCGCGTCGATCCGGAGCGCATCGCGCTGGCCGAGCGCGAGGCCGAGGGGCTGCGCCGGCAGTTCGCCGACGCCCGCCACCGGTTCGGCGCCGACCGCTTCAAGCTGGACGACGCCGACATCGACTTCGTGCTCGCCGGCGGCATGGTCGACGCCGGCCAGATCGAGAAGGCCGCTCCCCTGCTTCTGCGCGCCCGCAAGAGCGACGACGCGAGCGTCGACGTCACCCGCCAGCTCGCCAACCTGGCCCTCAAGCGCGGCGAGCCCCAGAAAGCCATCGCGCTTCTGCGCCATACCATCGACCTCCGCGAGCGCAACGCGCCACCGGAAGACACGCTGCCCTACGTCGAGGGACAAGCGCGGCTCTGGTTCACGCTCGGCAATGCCCACGAGGTCATGGCCAACCGTGCCGACGCGCGCAAGGCCTGGGCCACGGCCGCGCGCGCCTGGGAGCGCCTCATGCTCGAACACCTTCGGCGCAAGAACCTAACCTCGTCGGCCGAGGCCACCTTCGAGGTCGGCCGCCTCTATTATCTGCTCGGCCGCCGCGACGAGGGACTGCGCAAGTTCGACGAGGCCATCGCGCAGGACGAGAACCGCGATCAGAGCTACCTCGATGCCATCGCCTTCTTGGTGCAACGGGGCGAGAGCGAAGCCGCCCTGGACATCTTCCGCCGGGCCCTTGCCAAACCGGACCGCTCGGTTTCCGAATACGTGAAAGTCTATGCCTCCCTGTGGATCATCGATCTCACCCGGCGAAGCAACAACGCCCCCGATGTCGGCGCCATGGCCTACCTGCGCGCCATCGCCGGTCGCAAAGTCCTGCTGCGCCCGCCGCGCGCGGCCGCGTGGTACACCGAGCTGGCGCGCTATGCAATCGGCCAGCTCGACTACACCACCCTGCTGGCTCGGGCCGACACGGTCGGCAAGCGCGCCGAAGCCTACTTCTACGAGGCCATGCGCCGGCTCGGCAACGGTAAGCGGAACGAAGCCCACGCCCTGTGGAGCAAGGTCATGGAAACCAAGATGATGTCGTTCTTCGAGTTCGAGATGGCACTGCGCTACCTGCGTACCGGCGCACCCGCACGTCCCGAAACCGCCGACCAGAACGAGACGATCTAGTCTTCCTGGTCTTCGCACGCGGGGTTACCGCATCGTCGGCCGATGTGCTACATACAAGGGGCAATTCCGGTGCCGTGGCCAAGTGGTAAGGCAAGGGTCTGCAAAACCCTCATTCCCCGGTTCAAATCCGGGCGGCACCTCAAGCTTGACCTGGCCTGCAGAGTCTCGCGCGACGCAGAACGTCGCTTGACAGTCCCCGTTCCCCTTCCTTCCTGATTCGCTTCGCCGGCGCGTTCCCAGCAACGCCGTGCCGCGCTTCTCGGCCCGTTCCATTGCCGCCATGCCCAGTCCCCATGCCGCGCTCATCGTCGACCCGGATCCAAGGGGCCTCGAGTCCCTGGTCTACGGCTTCCAGGGCGCCGAGTGGCGGATGACGGCGTGCCCCTCCCCGGAGACCGCCTCCCTGCTGGTCAAGGCCTCGGGTGCGCATATCGTGGTCGTCGCCTCGCGCACCGATCACGAAAAGACGCACACGCTGGCACGCCAGCTACGCGCCAAGGAGGCCTTTCGCACGTTGCCCGTTCTCGTGCTGGGTCCCGAAGAGCTGCGCGAGCCGCTCGGACAGTACCCCGATGTCGATCTCCTGGTGTTGCCGGCCTTCGTGCGCGATGTGCTGACCGCCTGCGAGTTGCTCGTCTCGGCCGGGACGGCAGCACAGAAGCCCGGCCAGGAGCCGTGCTTCGTCTCGCCCATCTCTCGTGCCAAGACGATGTCGCTCATGCGCAGCATGAATGGGCTTTCCCGCTCGGGGCAGCTACGCCTGGTGCGCCGCGGACGCTGGGGTGAAATCCTGTTCCACCAGGGCGAGCCGACTGCCGCCACGGCCGGCCAGTTGCAGGGCATGGACGCAGTCCAGCACCTGATGGTCTGGAACGACGGCGAGCTGGAAGTGCGCCTGCGCCATGTGCCCCGGCGCGGGCAGATACCTCACTCGGGGCAGGACTTCTTGGGGGAGATCGAGCGCTTTGAGCGCGATTTGGCCCATGCCACAAAAGACATCGGTCCGGAGACGACGGCGTACGTCGCGAACCCGGAACGTCTGATCCATGCGGCCGGCGCGGTTCCCGCCGAGGTGACGCCCGTGCTGCGCCTGTGCGACGGCCGGCACACGCTCTCGGATATCATCGACGAGAGCCCCTTCCGCGTGCTCGATACAGCGCGCATCCTGGGCCGGCTGGCCGAGCTGGCCGTCGTCACGCGCGCGGACGGCAAACCGACGATCATCAGCACCTCTTCGCCTTCCCCCGGCGACGCTGCTTCGGAAACCGCACAGATCGTCGCGACCCCCTCCGCACGGCCGGAACCGCCTCCCGCCGCCGGGATTCCGGCCTACGCGCCAGGCGCCCAGACAGCGTTCCCCGAGCCGCAAGCGCCGGGCAAGGCAGAGACGAAGGCCCAGGCGCCAATCCCCGACGACAGCGGATCCGCGCCCGAGCCGCGTCCGCGTAGGCGGACCCTGGAGATAGGCCTCCCTGGCCCCGCCACCCCCCCTCCGGTGCAGCCGCCGGCACCGGCTGGCGCAGCGCCGCCGGCGGCACAGAGCCGCGCCACCGCCGACAAGCCAGGCACAGGAGCGCCGCAGCCAGCGGCGCGGGATAGCGGCCCCATCACGGCCAAGGCGGCCACACCCGCGCCGGCCCCTCGCCCCACCGCCACCCTCCTACAAGCCAGCGGTGCGGCCATGGCCCAGCCAGCCGAGCCAGCGCCCGCGGCCAAACCAGCGGCGCCAGCCGCGCAGACCGGCCCCACCCCGGAGGCAAAACCGATCTCGCCAGGCCTCGCGGCCAAGCTCGGCGTCCCGGTGACGCAGCCGAGCAGCAGCGTCAAGCAACCAGGCCCCACCGCTCCGGCCACCAGTCCGACCGCCACGCTCCTGCAGGCCGGCGGCGTCGCCGCCGCCAAGCCCGCGACGCCTGCCCCGCCGAGTCCTACCACCACGCTCTTGCAGGCCGCAGGTGCCATCGCGGCGAAGGTGGCCTCCTACCTGGAGGAAACCACGCGAGGCACGCCCGCGCCCCGGACGCCCGTTGCTGTCGCTTCGCCGACGCCATCTTCCGCGGCGCCCGCGAAGCCGGACCCCGTTTCCATGCAAGCCGGCGGCGTCATCGAATCGCCGAAGAACGGGCGTCACACGCAGAAGACCATGCGGGCGGTGGAGCAGCGGCCGTCCGTGGTCATCGAGGCCGTTGCCGACGAGAACGTCAAGACGCCCTTGCCGGCGGCTATCCCGGCCGCGGGTCCAGGCCGGGCTCCGGCGCTCTCGCCCTCCCCCGAGGAGATCGCAGCGCGGGTCAAGCAAGCGCCGACCGCCGGCGTGTTGGAGCTGGCGCCTCCGCGCCGGACCGCGGTCCAGTCCGTGCCGACCATCCGCGCTTCGATCCAGGTCGATGAATCCCTGACCCCGACGCCTCCCCCGGCCGCACCGTCGGCGCCGCCGTCGAAAAGTGCCGCCGACGCGAGTCGCGTGGCCGGCGAGATGCACGTGGGACCGTCGGCGCGCACCACGCGCAGCATGGACAAGGCCGCGGCTGGCTCGTTCCACATCGACCCATCGCTGTCGGCCCCTGCCCAGCCCGGCCGCCACGACAGCCGCCCGGTCCCGCCCAAGCGCAGCGACAGCCAGCGCACCCCCGGAGCCAGGAGCCGGCCGAGCGGCGGTTTCTCCGCCGTCGAGAGCGACTTCTTCGAGCGCGAAGCGGAGCTCTACAAAGAGGAGAAAGTGGAATCCTTCGCCGATCTGGACGAGGACAAGCCCGCAAACAAGCCCCGCGCGAAGCCCGGCCGCCCCTACCGGCGGTAGGGTTGGCGCTACTCGACGAGCCTGAGCTTCACCCCGGTGTTGTAGCTCAGGCCAGCACCGCCCCCGCAAATGAGCCTTACCGACATCTGCCCCTTGGCCGGAGGAGGGTCTATGTCTGCTGGCGGGGTTGAGGAGGCATCTCTCCAGTCCGTGCCATCCTTCGGACAGGACGAGTAGAAGTTGCCCGAGTTGTCCATGAACCAGTTGAACTGCACTCGTGCGAACTGGGCCACACCCACCTCGCCCGAGAACTTGGGCGGGCAGCTCATGTCCCCAAGTGGGAAGGAGTTCTTGTCCTGGTTCGGATTGAATACGCAGAGACCGCTGGTCTCGCCGAACCCGTGGGGGTCGTCGGCGGGGAGCTTGTCTACCACATTGACCGTCTGGCCATGGAGATCCACCCCGAGCAGAGCCTGCGCCACACCGTCGTTTATGTCTTCGCCATTCTGCAAGTTGTAGGTACCGGTCGTGGCAATGGGAGTAGCACAACGGTTCGTGATCTCTTCGATAACGTCGGCGTGACCATGATGGTCGGGATCGAGAAAGATGAAGCCCACGGTGTCGCTCGGATCATTCGAGAACTGGAGCGTAACGTCGGTTCCACATTGCATGTCGCCGCCAGCCCCCTGGAAAAGACACCCCGGTAGCACGAACGGCATTGGACAATCGGTTCGGGCACCCCTCCCGACTGCAACTGCGCTCGAGCGCACGCTGGCCTGGCTCGCCCCGAGCCAGAAGCCAAAGAAGACATCGAGGGGGCGGTTGCGTAGATAGCCGCCATCGGTGCCGTCCGCTACCTTGACGGCGTTGATCAGCAAATTGTCCGCCGACTCGACGAAAGTCCGGGTATCGAAGTCCCAGCGCCCGAATTTCACATCATTGCCCTGCCAGTCGATGCTCACCGGCCCCTCTGCGACGCTATGGGCGCCGGCGTAGCTATCGGCCATGTGCCGAGCGGTTTGCTGGCCGTCGTCGGTTCCGTTGATGCTACCCGCTGCCGCCAGGGCGGCTGAGTCAGAACCGTTCTGCAGCTCGCCCCTGGTCTTCATGAGCATGCCCACGTTGAGCGCTAAGGCCATGAAGGCCCCCACCCCCAGAAGAACAACCGCCCCTACGACGGCAATGGCCCCAAGCTCCTTTCTCCGGGCTCTGCGCATGGCTCACCTACCTCTCTGGCGGCACGGAGGCCGCCGGCATGTAGTCACCCTGCCGACCCTTCAGGGCCGACGGCGCCACGAGCAGCATGGGCGGCGGCGCCTCGACCGCCTGCCCCTTGGGGGTGAGGTGCTGGCGATAGCTCTGGGCGATGACCGCGGCCTCCTGCGAGTCCAGACCCTTGGCGGCCACGGGCTGCTTTCCGGCCTCGGGGTTTTGCGCCTGGCGCTCGATGGCGGCGCGGTACGAGCGGCCATGCCCGGCCGTAAGGTGTGTCCGCGACGCGCAACCGCCGAGCAGAATCGCAAACGACACCGCGACAATGGTCTTCATGGTTGCTTCCTTTCTTCGCCGCCCACAACGGCGGCAGCCAGGTCTTCAGGCAAAGGCTTACCCATTCTCTCGGCGATGGCCAGAAGATTGGCGCGGGCCTGCGCGCAGCTCGGATCGAGACGCAGCGCCTCGACGTAGAGGCCGTACGCGGTGCCTAGGTCGCCGCGACGTTCGTAGGCGAATCCCAGGTTGTTCTTGGCCTGCGCCTTGCTTGCGCTGCCCGTGTCGAACTCGTGGGCGGCGCGCGGCCAGTCGCCGGCCGCCGCATAGGCAAACCCCAGGTTCGTGCGAATGCGCCGATTGGTCGGGTCGAGACGGGCGGCCCGATGATAGGACGTGATGGCCTCGCGATGCTTGCCGCGCAGAAAGAGCGAAAACCCCAGGTTGTTGAGATACGCGGGATTGTCGGGAGCGAGGGCGTTGGCCTTCTCGTGGTGTTCCCCGGCCTCGGCCCCGCGGCCGGTCCCGTCGAGCAGCACCCCCAGCGCCGCGTGCGCCTCGGCCAGCTTGGGGGCGCGCTGCAGCGCCTCGCGCAGGTCGGTCTCGGCCTCGACCTTCATGCCCTGCTCGCGGTAGACGATTCCGCGCAGCATCAACACCTCCGCGTCCTTGGGCCGCTCGCGGTGCATCTCGTCGGCGTAGAAGAAGGCCTCGCGGAAGCTCTGCCGGGCGACCAGCTCGCGCGTCAGGCTCTTGCGCGCCTGGAAGGTGTCGGGCTTGCGGTCGGCCGCGGAAGAGGCGCAGGCGCCGCCCGACAGGAGGACGAGCGCAACGAGCGCAGAGCCGGCAAAGGCCCTCATTGCCCTCCCTTGCCCAGGATGTTCTGCACGATGGACACGATGGCCGGCCCGACGACCACGGCCACCAGCGAGGGGAGAATGCACAGGACGAGGGGGAAGGTCATCTTGACGCCGACCATGGCCGCTTTCTCTTCCGCGCTCTGCATGCGCCGGATGCGCATACCCTCGCTGTGCACGCGCAGGGCGCGCGCAATGCTGGTGCCGAACATCTCGGTCTGGATCAGGGTCGCCGAAAGCGAGCGCAGATCGTCGACACCGGTGCGCTCGGCCAGCCGGCGAAATGCGTCCGCCCGCTGGATGCCGGCCTGGATCTCGAGAAAGGTCAGGTTCAGCTCGCTGCCCAGGAGCGGCGAGGCCAGACCGATCTCCTGCGACACGCGGGAGATGGCCGCGTCCAGGCTCAGGCCCGCCTCGACGCAGGTGACCGTCAGATCCATGGCGTCGGGCAGCGCATTGGAGATCAGGAGCTGCCGCGTCCGCACCTTGGCGCGCAGCCACCAGTGCGGCAGGAAGAAGCCCGCCGCGCAGACCCAGACCGCGACCGCCAGATCGAGCGGGAAGGTGAGCTGGCGCTGCAAGCGGCCGTTGACTTGGTAGAAGGCCACGGTCAGCAGCACGGCGAGCAGCACTTTGGCGGTGAGGAAACCCTCCATGGCGCGCGGCCCGCGCAGACCGGCGTGCACCAGCTTGCGGCGCAGGCGCGACAGCTCTTCGGCCTTGCCCGGGCGAACGATCCAGGCCAGGGGACGCAGGATGCTCGGCACGGCCTTTCCGTTCTTCTCCGCCACCCGTTCGGCGGGTTCGGCCCGGCCCACGGTCCGTTCGAGCCGCATGGCGATCTCGCTGGGCGGCGCGAGCATCTTGCGTAGCCCCAAGATGGCGGCGACGACCGCCACCACGGCGGCCGTCCCGCCGGCAACCAGTTGCCAGGGAAGCGTCGCGAGCCATGCGGGCAAGGCGTCCCTCATAGATCCACCCTGGCCATGCGTCGCAGCCACAGCACGCCGAGGATCCAGGTCGCGATGGCATAGACGAGGAAGAACTGGCCCAGCCGCGTGGCCACGAGCAGACGCATGTAGCCGGGATTGAGCACGGCCACGAGCAGACCCGTCACGACCGGCAGGGCCGCGAGCACGATGCCCGAGAGGCGCCCCTCGGCGGTCAGCGCGCGCAGCTTGCCGTAGAAGCGATAGCGCGCGCGAATGGTTTCCGCGATCTTCTCGATGACCTCGACCAGATTGCCGCCGGTTTCCTTCTGGATCACGACGGACACCGCGAATATCTTCAGGTCACCGTTGTCGGGCGCGCGCTTCGCCATCTGCAACACGGCGCGCTCGAAGGACGCGCCCAAATTTTGCTCCTCGAAGGCCAGGCCGAATTCGGTGGCCACGGGATCGGGCATCTCGGTCGAAACCAGACGGAAGGTCGAAGGCAGGGCGTGCCCGGCGCGTAGCGAGCGCGCCATCATGTCGAGCGCATCGGGTAGCTGCTCGGAGAGCTTGCGGCTGCGCTGATCGCGCTTGATGAGGATGATGAAAAGCGGCGTGCCTAGGCCCATGAGCCCGCCCAGCACGGCGACCGCCCACCCGCGGGCCAGAACGCCGAGCAGCACCCCGAGGAAGGCGAGCATGGTCGAGTAGGTCAAGAGCTGGGCCACGGTGATGGGGACCTGCGCCTGCTGGAT
This sequence comes from Deltaproteobacteria bacterium, assembly GCA_016935975.1. GTDB lineage: Bacteria > Myxococcota_A > Polyangia > Fen-1088 > Fen-1088 > Fen-1118. The sequence goes on along the minus strand of JAFGPX010000180.1, from coordinate 47,592 downwards.
GAGCATCTCCAAGCGTTCGGCGGTGGGCAGGTTGCGCAGCAAGCTCGCCAGCCAGGCGCTGCGCGCCAGATGGCCCCGGCGCAGCAGGCTCAGCTGCGCGCTCTCGACGCCCTCTTCGGCGCGCAGGCGACGGCGCAGCTCCTCGCGCTTCTTCTCGCCGAGGAAGCGGAACGTGTAGAACAGCCCCTGCAACAACGCGACGATCGCAACCGCCACCAGCACGGTCAGGAGCTGCCTCATCGTCTCATTCTCCCGCGAGAATCGTGCGCAGCACCGCGGCCGGATCGATGCCGTAGCGCGCGATGCGCTCCATGGCCAGAGGCCGCACGCCCGTGGCGCGGAACTCGCCCTGCGTCTGCCCGGCCTCGTCCACGCCTTGCTGCTCGAAACGGAAGATCTCGTGCATGGTGATGACCGGGCCCTCCATGCCCGTGATCTCGCAGATGCTGGCCACGCGCCGCCGGCCGTCGGTGGCGCGCGAGAGCTGCACGATGATGTTGATGGCGCGCGCGATGGATTGGCGGACCAGGATCTCGGGCATGGTCACGCCGCTCATGCCCACCATCGATTCCAGACGCGACAGCGCGTCGCGCGGGCTGTTGGCGTGCACCGTGGTCATCGAGCCCTCGTGCCCGGTGTTCATGGCCTGCAGCATGTCCAGCACCTCGGCGGCGCGCACCTCGCCGACGATGATGCGATCCGGCCGCATGCGCAGGCTGTTGCGCACCAGATCGCGCGCCACGATCTCGCCCTTGCCCTCGATGTTGGCCGGCCGGGTTTCGAGCCTGACCACGTGCTTCTGCTGCAACTGCAGCTCGGCCGCGTCCTCGATGGTCACGATGCGCTCGCCCTCGGGGATGAAGGCCGACAGCGCGTTCAGGAAGGTGGTCTTGCCGGTGCCGGTGCCGCCGCTGATGAGCAGGTTGACCTTGGCCTGCACCGACGAGGCCAGAAACGCCACCATCTCGGGCATCACGCTGCCGATGCGGACGAGATCCTTGATACGCAGGGGCGAACCGCCGAACCGCCGGATGGAAAGGATGGGGCCGTCGATGGCCAGGGGCGGCACGATGGCGTTGACGCGCGAGCCGTCGGACAGGCGCGCGTCCACCATGGGCGAGGAATCGTCCACGCGGCGGCCGACGTGCGAGACGATGCGATTGATGATCTGGAGCAGGTGCTGGTTGTCGCGAAAGCGCACGCCGGTCAGATCCAGCTTGCCGAAGCGCTCGATGTAGACCGTGTCGTAGGTGTTGACCAGGATGTCCGAGATCGAGTGGTCGCGCAGCAGGGGTTCGAGCGGCCCCAGCCCGGTGATCTCGTCGAGCAGCTCCTCGACCATCTGCTCGCGCTCGGCGCGGTTGAGCGGGATCTCGGTCCCGGACAGCATGTTGCCAAGGATGGCGCGCATCTCGTCGCGGATTTGTTCGCGCGGCAAGTTCTCGATGGTGGTCAGATCGATCTTGTCGATCAGCCGCTGGTGCAGCTCGCCCTTGAGCTGATGGTAGCTGTCCGGCGAAATGCCGCCGTAGGCGATGGGAATGCCGGCGACCGGGGTCGCCTTGCCGCCCCGATCAAGTCGTTCCCGCAGCCCCATTGTCCGCCTTTCTCGCCAGGAGGTTCCGGAAGAAGCCGACCTTGCCCGCGCCGTGGCCCGGCTCGGCCAGCAGGGGTACGAGATGCTGCTCGATGTCCTTGGTCAGACGCGAGCGCGGCGCGACCGACTGTAGGGGCAAGCCGCGGTTGATGGCCGTGATCGCGGCGTGGTAGTCGTTGCTGAGCGTGGCCGCCACCGGCAGCCCGGTGGTCTCTTCGATGACCCGCGCCGTGATGTCGGGGTTCTTCTGGAAGCGGTTCACCAGCAGGCTGACCTTGTTGTCGCCGTAGCCGAGTCGCCTGAACAGATCGAGGCAGCGTTTGGCGTTGCGCACCGCCGGCACGTCCTGGGTCAGCACCACGAGTATCTTCTGGCTCGCGTCCAGCGCCGCCAGCGACATCTCGTCGAAACCGCGCACGCCGTCCACCAAGACTTGATCGTAGTGCCGCCGCAAGAAGCCGAGTAGCTGCGACACCTCCAGGGGACGCACGTGGTCGGCTTCTTCGACCTTTCCACTTTGCGCAAGGACGCGCAGCCCCGAGGCGTGACGCGCGATGGAGGCATCGAGCAAGTCGCGATCGAGACGGCCGATGTTGGCCAGCACGTCGGTGATGGAGTAGGTGCCTGGCAGGTCGAGGAACGACAGCACGTCGCCCAAGTGCAGATCGAAATCGACCACGCACACGCGCCTGCCCGCCTTCTGCAGGGCGTGCCCCAGATTGGTGGCGATGGAGGTGCAGCCGACGCCGCCCCGGGTCGGGAAGAACGAGACCACGGTGCCGCCCGGCCCCCGCGTCTCGCTGGGTTTGGCGTGCTCGTGCACGGCCCGGCGCAGGCCCTCCCGATCGGTTTCGAGCAAGAACTCACGCGCGCCGGCGCGCATGGCCCCGAGAATGTGGTCGGGATCCTTGGTCTGGCCGATCACGATGACCAGCGCGCCCGCCGCCACCAGATCCGCGATGGCCTTGAACGTGAAAGCCGGTTCGGACGAAACCGCCACGATGACCACGCTGGGAGAATTCTCCGTGTACTCGGCAACCAAGGCCTCGGGCGCCGCGCCCGAGATCAGGATGATCGCGATATCCTTGAGCGCGCCGGTCACCGCGGACTGTGTCTTCTTTTCCTCGGCGATGACCAGCACCTTCGGCTTCTGCATCGAATGCTCCTCCCTGACGGCTAGCGGATGAATCCCAGCTCCCCGGCCGGCCCACGGCGCGGGCTGGCGGTGGACTTGCCCGTCTCGGGCTGCTGCTTGTCCTGGCGCGGTTCTTCTTCCTTCTCCGGCGCGCCCGTGCCCTCGCTCCCCAGCAGGAACAGGTTCAGGTCGCCGGGATCGTTGATCTCCTGATCCGTGGGCAGGGGGGGCACCTCGTGCGGGGCCAGCGGCCGCGCCAGCCGGGCGGTCACCACCACCAGCAGCTCCGATTCGTCGCGGCGGTAGTCCACCGAACGGAACAGCGCGCCCAGCACCGGCAGGTCGCCGAAGAAGGGCACGCGGTCGATCTGCGAGCGCACGCGGTCGGACAAAAGGCCCGCGATGGCGAAGCTCTGCCCGTCGGCCAAGCGCACGGTGGTCTCGCTCTGCCGCGAGGTCAGGCCCGGCACGCTGAAACCGCCAATCACGGCCGCGCGAGCGGGATCCACGTCGCTGACCTCGGCCGCCATCTTGAGGTGGATGGACTGCTCGTCGACCACGGTCGGCGTGAAGTTGAGCAGAATGCCGAACTTCTTCCACAGCACCGAAACCGCGCCGAGCCCGGTCGAATACGGGACCGGGAACTCGCCGCCGGCCAGGAACTTGGCTTCCTGACCCGACATGGCCACCAGCGTGGGCTCGGCCAGCATCTTGGCCAGGCCGTTCGACTCGAGCAAGCTGACCATGGCCGAGAACGGGAACTTGGGCAGGCCCGAGAAGAACAGCGAGAAGGTGCTGGGCTGGTTAGGGGCGTAGACGTTGGGCACCCCCGCGATGGCGGTGCCCGGAATGGCGGCGAAGTTCCCCGGAAGCGTCGATGCGCCCGCCATGCCGGTCACGTAGCGCCCCAGGCGATCCTGGTGGAAGATATTGAAGCTCATCTCGCGCATCCCGCTGCGCGACACCTCGGCGAACTTGACCTCGAGCTGCACCTGCTGCACGCCGCGCACCCGGACCAGATTGGCCACCTTGTCGGCGTGCAGCTTGGCCAGCTCGGCCAGGCGCTCGGGCAGGCGCACGTCCGACACCTCGCCCGAGAGCACCACCAAATCGCCGGCCGAGCTCGCCGTAATGTCTTCGTTCGGGAACAGCTCTTTGATCTGACGCCGGAACGGCTCCAGATTGCGCGTCACCTCGAGTGCGATGACCAGGGGCTCGTCCTTCCTGTTCCAAACGGTGAGATCCGTGGTGCCGATGCCCTTGGCGGTCAAGAGGAGCTGCGTGCGCGTGATGACCTTGAGATCCGCCACCCGCGGCTCGGCCACGGCCACGCGGATGATCTCGTCCGACAAGACCAGCAGCCGGTTCTGTCCGACCTCCAGCCCCAGACTCTTGGCCGCGCCGATCTGCTGGTCGATGCGAATGCGCTCGATGTCCTGTATCTGACCAGCCGTCTGGCCGGGCCGCGATGGCACCAGCATGGCCAGGGTCAGCAGTGCCGTGAACTCGATCGCCTGGACGGACCTGCTCATTGCGCCTCCTTGACCTCGAACTTGCGCTGCTCGAAACGGTCGCCGCGCAGGATCTCCACGACCTGCTTGTCGGGCGGCTTGATCTCGGCGGCGGGGGACGCGGCCACGCTCGGAACCGACCTGGTCCGGCGGCTGCCGTAGCCCTCGGCGAACGCGGGCCGGCCGCCTTCCGGCGCGAGCAGCATGCTCGGCACCACGCCGCTGGTCGCGGCCACCCTGTCGTCGGCGCGGCTGCGCAGGGTCAAGAGGATCTTGCCCTGGTTCGCGGCCAGCGCCAGCTTCTCCGAGTTCTCGGGCGTGACCAGCAAGGTGGCCACGGTCACCGGGATGGGCTTGTTGCGCGTGTTGTCCTTGGTCTCGATCTCCTTGCCGACCGTGAGCACCTCCACGTTCTGCAAGATGACCTTGGAGGTCGGCTCGGCGTTGTCCGGCTTGGTCGGCCGGATGGTGACGATGACGTCGACACGATCCTCGGGGTGGATGAAGCCCGCCACGCCCACCACGTCGTCGACGCGGACGGCGACGGCACGCATGGTCGGCGGAATGAGCGCCGCCAGGCCCTTGCCGCTGTCGCGCGGGGCGAACATGGTTTCGAGCAGAATCTGTCCCTTGACCGCTTTGGCTGTCAGCACCCGGCCGACCGCGTCGTTCGCGTTGTGCACGGCATTCGGCGCGGGCACGCTTTCCGGCCAATCCACCATGCGAACGTGTTCGAGTTGCAGGGTCGTGGCCAACTCCAAGTCGACCGCGGCCAGCGCGACCTTCGTCACGACCGGGGCGCCCATCGTGACGTTGTCCTTGACGTAGGAGTGAATCAGGTATGCAGCGGCGCCGCCCGCAGCCAGGGCCAGCACCCAAAACACGAACGCGCGCGCGCCGAACCGCCGAGTCTCGGCATCGCGCCGCGGGCGTCCACCCAGTTTCAGGTCATCCATGTTCGTTGCGAAGCCTTTCTTGCGATGCCCGTGTCTTCATAGCCAGCGCATCACCGACGTGACCTGCCGGGTTCCCGCAGGAAACGCGTACTCGAAGATCGCCGACAGAAAACCCGTCAGCGAGCGCGCGGGATAGGTCACCGTGACCCCGATCGAGTCATTGGGGCTCTGCACGGAACCGAGTTGCGGGGTCACGGTCACTTCCGGGATATTCAGATTGGCGTACTCGAGGTACTTCTTCGCAGCCACGTCCGCATCCCCGACCGGATCGCCGGTGTTCGGATCCGCGACGCTGCCGGCACGCGCGCCCTCCCGGGCCGCGTTCGTCACGACTTCGCTCACGTACAAGAAGTAGCCGAAGTCGATGGTGCCGAGCACCAGCGTGAGGAAGAGGGGCAGCACGATCGCGAACTCGACGGCCGCGGCCCCCCGGTCTGTCTTGCGGGTTCGCCGTTTTTCGCCCATGGGCAACGCTACCATCCTTTCCTGACAAACGCGATCAGCAAGGCAGCCGCCGCACACGCTACCCCGTAGGGGACCGACACGCGCCCTCCCCCGCCGCGCAGCGGGGGCCGCGGCAGCACGCCCACGGTGACCATCTTGAGGTTCGTCACCATTTCCTGCCGGGCAGACCTCTTCGACAAGAGAAAACAAACCAACGCCACCAGAGCGCCGGCCAAGGCAATCGCCAGAAGATACTCATGAAGCAGCGACAACCCCACGCATGCGGCCGCCGCGCCCGCCAGCTTGACATCGCCACCGCCGACCATGCCCTTGCGCCAAGGGATCCAGAAAATGGCCACGGTCAGCACGGACGCCGCAAGGCCCGACAGGGCGGAAAGCCACCCCGCGGACAAGACCGCACCCACGAGCCCAGCTAGGAACACGGCGGCGCTGAGGGCATTGGGTATCCGTCTTCTACGGATGTCCCAGAGCGCCGCCGTAACCAGAAGCACAACGAGGAGGCCCTTGGTCATGCCCGCAACGAGCATCCCGCCTCCGCGCCGGGTGAGCCTACTTCAGAGAGTCTGCTACGTTCTGGAAGGTGTTGTTCACCTTACCCCCAAGCAGGAACACGACAGTGATGATCACTGCCGCAATAGCGGCCACCATGAGACCGTACTCCACCGCGGTCGGGGCTTCCTCGTCCTTGAACAGCCGCTTGAGACTCTTGAGCATGATTTGTCCTCCGTCTTGTTGTCAGTTTGAACCAGTGAGAGATGTAGTGTTCATGCACACCAGCAGAATGTCAATGGACTAGTTGGGGCACGGGCGCGCCAGATAACTGTCGCACGGCCCAAAACCGTGCCACGTCCAAGAAACGGACGACCATTTCATGGCGGCTCGAGAACGAGCAGCTTCCCCCCCTGGAAACGGGGCCGCCAACCGAAGCGGCGGAGCGCCGCACCCAGCCGGGCGTCCGCGGCCACCACGGCGCAGCGGAAGCCATGATCCCGGAAGAAATCCTGTGCGTCTACGCCCTTCTCGACTTCACGATCTGCGATGATGAATTCCGGCGGATACGGGTCATGGCGGCTATCGATGAAAACCGGCGTGTCCCGCACGAACCAGATAATGATCCCGCCAACCTCGTAGCTGTTGTAGAGCGGCTTGCCGCATGCTGCGATGGCCGAAACCCCCACCTGACCTATGGGGCGCCAGCCCAGCCGCTCGATGCGAACCGCCCAGCAATACGAGACTACCGTCAAAGCCGTGACGGTGCCTAGAACGAGCACGACGAGGTTGGCGCGGGGGTGCTCGGATGGTGGAATCGGAAGTGAAGAAGCTCGGACCACACCTGACGGCGCTCCACGGGCGATCAAGCGTGATGCCGCCGGCATGGCGATGAGCATGAAGGGTGCTGCGTTGCGAACGGCATGGCAGGCCGCACCCAGTAGCGCAAGGGCAAGGAGCACCAGAAGCCGGTCCGGCCAGGTCTGGATGGTTCGCCATCGTCGAAACACCAGGATGGCGAACCCGGCCCCGGCAACCGAAAAGGCGATCCCTTCCGGGCTCGCCAACGTGATGTGTGCCCACTCCGTGACTCCGGTGCGGCGTGGCGCGACAATCCAGCCGAGGACAAAGGACCAGAGGCCAGGGCCGAGTGGCGATAGCAGGGTCGCCGTCATGGCAAGACCGGTCACCAAGACGAGTCGCCCAGCTCGCTCGCGTGCGAAGAAGAACGCACAGACAAGTGCTACTACGAGTAGGGCCAGCCCCAGCGCGACTACCCCGTGCACGTTCGCCCACAGCGCGAAGAGCGGTGGGATCAGCCAGTACCGCCCATGCACGAGGAACCAGAGAAAGACGGACAAGAGCAGCAAGCTGGCTACCTGGGGCCGCAACGACCAACCGCTCGATCCGAGCGTCACTCCTATGGCCAGGAGGGAAAGCCTGATCGCCGGCTTGCCCGCCATCAAGCGGTATGCGATGAGATACGCTCCAGTCAGCATCGCCCCGGCCGCCGCCGCCACGAGCGGGAAACCACCAGTCCGATAGAGCGCGTACACCAAGGCCTGCCACAGCCACTCGTGGTTCGGCCATGGCCGCCCGGCCGCCGTGTACGAGTAGGTGTCCACCAGGGGAATGCGGCCGGTACGCCAGATGTCCTCACCCGCACGCAACGCCCAAAAGGTGTCAGACTGCGCCGGGCTCATGCACCCGAGGGCGGCAATGACCACGAAGGCCAAGCCGGCCGAAAGCTCGGCGAAGGTCAAGCCACGGCGGAGAATCGGAGCTATTTGCATAGGCGCTCACTTCTGCGCGCCGGTCGCGCGTCGCCAGAGATGGTACACGAACTCGCGTTTGACGACTCGCCCGTGGGAGTCCTGACCATCAAAAGCGTGGTAGCTTGCCCCCGTTTCTATGCTCAACCACGGTCCAACCCGTCTGCTCGCGCCCTCGTGCTTCTCGGAGATCTCCCCGTGGGCCGCGCGGGTTCTGGTGCTTCTGTTGCTAGCCCTCTCCGCCTACGGCGTCGGCTTGACGAGCTCGCGGGATCTCATCGCAGACACGGGCCGCGGCGAGGATGCCGCGCTCTACGCCGGGATCGTGCGCGACATGCGCGGCGGACAGGGCTACTACGCGGCCGCCGAAGCGCAGCTCCGCAGCCGCGGCTATCCGATGAAGAGCGTCTTCAACTGGCGCCTGCCGACCCTCGCCTGGATCTTCGCCTTCTTGCCGTCCGACCGCGCGGCGCGGGGGGTGCTGGGGGGCCTGTCCATGCTCGCGATCGCCGCCTGGTTCGCGGCCCTGCGCCGCTCGCTTTCGTCCCGTGCGGCCTTCGCCGGCTGTGTTGTGCTGCTCGGGATCTTCGCCTGGCCCTTCGCCAGCGAAGCCTACCGGGTGCATGAAACCTGGGCCGGGATCGCCATCGCGCTGTCCATCGCGGCGGCCGCGCTCGATTGCCCGGTGGCCGCCGTGGTGGCCGGACTTTCCGCCCTGGCCATCCGCGAGCTGGCGCTGCCCTACGTGGTAGTCGCCATCGTTCTCTCTCTGCGCGACCCGCGACGCCGATGGGCCACGGCCTGGATGGTTGGCTTCATCGTCTTCTGCCTGTTGTTCCGCCTGCACACCTGGATGGTCGCCAATCACCAGATGGTCACCGACCGGGCGCAAGAGATGAGCTGGCTCGATCTCGGCGGCTGGTGGTTCGTGCTCAAGACCGCGATCACCAACTTCTGGCTGATTTCCGCGCCGGCGTGGGTAGCGGCGCTGGTTCTGCCTCTTTCCCTGCTCGGTCTTCTCGGCTGGCGAACCGCGCTCGGCGTCCGGGTCTCTGCCACCGGGTTCGCGTATGTCGCACTGTTCCTATTCGTAGGCCTGCCCTTCAACTATCTGTGGGGGCTGGTCTATGCCGGTCTGGCACCTTTGGGTCTGCTGCGCGCCCCGGCAGTAGTCCGCGATCTGCTCCGGCGATCGCTGGCCTAGCTAGCCTGCCGCCCCGGATGTTGCCGCCCTGACTACATCTTCTTGGTGTAGTCCTCGAACAGGTTCTTCACGGTGCCCCCGAAGATCCACACGACGGCCACGATCACCGCCGTCACCGCACCCAACATGATGGCGTACTCGACAGCGGTCGGCCCGTCTTCGTCCTTCCCTAGCTTGTGGAGGAGTGCAAGCATGTCGGTTTTCTCGCCGCCGGCTGCCTGGCCAGCTTCAGCCTAGCACCCTCATCGTAGCACGAACGTCACGTCCAGCACGTTCGGATTGCTGCGCACAGGCCAGGATAGTCACCGCAGGGGACTAGCCTCGCGTAGTGCAGCATCAGGACGGCGCCGAGGCCGAAGCAGAGCAAACGCATTGCGAAGCCCCGCGGGCTGCGTGGGAGTACCGCGGCCAGCACCAGGGGGGCGATCAGATACCAAGGGAACAGCCAGGGCACGACGACCACGATGAACACGAGCATCAGGAGCGCCGTGGCCGCGAGCAAACGTGGCCAGCCGCCGCGGACGGCCGGCCGTGCGACGGCTGCAACCAAGGCCGCGAAGGCAAGCACGACGACCCACTCTGGCAGCCAAGACCGCGTCGGGTTGCCAAGGGGCGCACCGCCGTGAATCGCCAGCTCATGCACGCCGCCGCGCGCAAAAAGCCCCGTCGCGAAGGGGGCATAGCAACAACCGGCGGTCAGCAACGCCACGCCCGCGAGGCGCAATAGGGTGCGCCCCCTGCGTCCCGGGGCCGCGCCTCTGGCTTCACGCAGAAGCACCAGCGCCAGCAAGAGGCCCGTGACCCATTTCGTGAGCACCGAGACCACCAACATGGCGGTCCCCGGCACCGGACGCTTGCGCAGCACGAGCAGCATGCCTGCGACCGCGGGGAGCATCATGACGGGCTCGATATGGCCCGCCCCGGCCGACTCGACGATGACGAGCGGATTCCACAGCAGCAGAAGCGTGGCTAGCCCGGCATCGGATCGCGCATCGTCGAGCGCGCGCGCCAGTGGCGCCGCGAGCAGTGCCGTGCCCAGGGCCGCGAGCGCCGAGAGCGTCTTCCAGGCCAGCGCGGCGCCCAAGGGAGTCGGCGGAGACAAGGTCGCCGCGAATGCGGACAGAAGCGTGTAGGCCGGCCCGTAGATGGTGGTGATCTGCGTCTGCGTGGCGAATGGCAGGAGGGGATTGCCGGCCACGTCCACGGCGCGAACCGCATAGGGGTTGAGCCCCCAGCGCGCGACCATGTGTCCGTAGCTGGCCTGCCGGTAGAGGTCAGCCGACAGCACCGGCGGCACCAGCACCACGACCAGGGCCAGCATCGCCACGCCGCCGGATACGACCAGCGTATGCGCCCTGCCCCGCGCCGCCGGCGACAACCGCTGCCAAACGACCACCGCCGCGAGCCAAAGCGCCCAGAGCAGAACCAGAAGGGCGCCTAGGGTTCGTGAAGAGCCCGACGGAGAGAGGTCGACTCGTGGCAAGCCCGTCAGGGCGCGAAAGAGCGGACCCGATTCGAGCGAGAATCCCAGAACCGAGGTCCAGCCCGTTGGAACACTGCCAAGCAGGGCCGCCAGACCGACGTAGAGCAGGAGTGAGAGCACGAGACAAGCGCACAGCAAGCCGAGGCACGCGCGGTCCCGGCGGATCGCGGGCGTCGGCACTGCGCCGACTACTGCCGTGGATTGCGTCTGAGACTGACTGATGGCGCCTATCCTACGTCAGTCGGCCGGCAATCCCAGGCTTCCTTCTTGATCGGTCGCTGGTTCTCGCCAAAGCGCGGGAGGATAGAGAGCCTTTACCGGCATGGCCCCAGCCCCGACCATGCTCGCGCCTGCCTTTTCGCCGAAGCCATGGGAGTTCGCCGGCTACTGGAGCCTCGGCCATCTCTTTGCTAACGGCACGACCACCTACTACCCAGTTGCGGTGCCAGGGAGGGTTCCCAACGTATTCACAAACAGCACCGCAGCGAAGTTGACCGTTCCGAAGAAGCAGCCGGCGAGAGCATCGTGGCGGATTGCGGATCCTCCGGAAGCTTCCGAAACGCCTGAAGACGTTTCCCATACGGTGGTGGCTCGGCCACGCTTTGGTTGCAAAACGCCCAAGTTCCGCCTCCATTGCTCGTCCTTCAGCTCATATCGTCGCTCCATCAACCAGCGTGAAGTCCGTGCTTCGGCCTCAACGCAAGTCTCAACCACCTTGAAGACTGCTAGCTGGTGTGCCCGAGCTGCGAACGACACTGGGAGCTGCGATGCACACCATGCTACGGTCAACCCATGCAGAGTTGCCGGCCTCGATCACCGTCACGCCGAGCATTGCATCTGACGGTTCTGTCGTGGTTGACGTGGTCGGCATTCTACTTGATCGCAGCCCCAAGCCACACCTGGGGCGATCTCGCGGGAGGTCTCTGGTGCGATCATTTTTCGCACATGAATTCCGCCCGGCTGTTCCCCCGCGTCGGCCTTGATGTGTGGCGACGCCCACTCAACGAGATGTTCCCTCGGTTCGGCCCGAAGACCACGGCCGCTTACCCGGTCGACCGCATCTGGCAAATGACCTTCCTCGTTCCAGGATGGCCACCGGACAAACCCATGACCCAGGGATGGCCCGGATGGCCAAGGATGTATCCCCCCGGGTATTTGGCCTTGCTTGCCCCCGCGGCGGTCCTCTATCACTTCACGCCGATCTCCTTCCGCGTCGCAAACCGTATCGTCATCCTGTGGTTCCTGGCGCTTGCGCATGTGACAGTGTTCCTGCTTTTCCGCGGAGCCATGGTAGGGCGGGACGGAACACCGCCCACCCGGCCATTCTTCGTGCTCACGGCCTATTCGATCATGATGTTCTGGACCTTGCAGGGCTTCTACGACGCAGTAGCGCTCGCACCCCTGTTTCTTGCCGCCTCTCTGATCGAGCGCCGGCGAGGGCACGCGGCCCTAGCCGCCTACTCTGTCTCGACGGTGCTGCATTTCCGAGCCTTCCTCCTCGCACCTTGGTCGATCTGGGCCGCGTGGCTCGCGCTTCGGAAACGGCCCTGGAGGTGCAAGGAATGGGCGACCGCCAGTGTCACCATCGCACTGACGACGTCCTCTCTGGCAACCTTCGCGATGGTCTGGTGGCCGATGAGCCACCTGCCGCGAAAGAACGGCATTGACGCCCCGTGGAAGCTCGTTGTTTCCCTTCTGCTGGTTGCCGGATGTTCTGCGATCTTCGTGCGTGCGCGTGCCTGGTTGGACCTTCTGACCCTTGTCTGCTTCGCCCTGATGATCTCCGCAGCGGGGTCCCTCTACCCGTGGCGCTGCCAGATATTCCTCCCCTGGCTCCTGGCACCGTTCGGTGGGCGTCCCGAGCGCGCGACCTCGGTCGCAGTCGCACGGTACACTGCCGCTCTCGTCTGGTCGCTGATTGCCTTCGGAACGCTGCTCGTCCCGGGATTCGCGTTCGGCTTCGGGTTCTAGGGCGCGTTTTCAGGAACCCTTGAAGACGCTTGCAGATGCTCTCAATACCATAGCGGAGCTTGTAGACGAGACAGTCATACTGTCGCTGGCTTGGTCCATGGCGTCCACCATCTCGCGGTTGTCCCTCAACCAACGTGAAGCACCTGCTTCGGCACCAAGGCGGGCGACGACCACTTCGAAAACGCTCAGTGGTAGAAGCGCACTGGTTCTACTGGCTGCCCGTGGCCTACGCGCTCCTGTTTTCCCGCGCCCGGCGCGAGAGCTAGTTTGACGCCGCCGCGCCTTCGGCGGGGGATCCCTGCCACCGAACGCGCGAATTGGGGAAGCCGCGAGGGTTGCAGGGGATGTTGCTGACCAGCTTGGTTGCCGGATCGTACGTCCCTCGGCAATCGGGCGCGGGCCCTGCCGTTACGGGAGGAGCGGGACAGGTTGCTCCCAGGTGGTCCACGACGCGCTCCCCGCTGGTCTGGGCCTGCAGCCAGTACTCGTCCCGCGTGTAGACGACCCAGAGGCGCAAGGGCGCCGAAACCCCCTTGTTGCCGTTTCGGTCCGCGCCGGCGGCCGCGAAGCACGCCCAACGCTTGTCGGGGATCTGGTTGGTGAGCGTGTCGAACTGACCGCCGAGGCACCAGGGCTCGCCCTGAGTCAAGGGCTCGATGGTCCACACCGCCGCCTGCGGGTCGAGCGCCGTGGGATAGCCCAGCGCGATCGGGATGGTCTGCGCCCCACACAAGGGCAGCGGGGCCTTGTCGTCCTTCCCGATATTGCAGTACGGGTAGCTGACTTGCACCAGTGGGTCGTTCAGCGTTGGGTCCGGGGTGAAGTCGCCGGAGCCCGTCGGCGGGACCGGCGCCAAGCGGACGGTCAAGACCTGGTTCGAGGTCACCGGGGGGGAAGTCGTGGGCACCAGCAAGGGATTGATCGCGTCGCAGTAGGTGTCCCCGTCCGTGTCGACCACCAGCGGCTGGGAGGTGTCCGCGAGAACGTACATGCTGGTGGTCGCCGCATCGATGCCCGCGATGGGCCCGACCTTGAGGTCGTAGCCGCGGTTGCTGTCGTCCTCGATGAGAGCCCGCAGATCGAATGTCTGGGGCGCCATGCAGCCTTGGTTGGGCATGTCGCCCGGCCGCGACCAGTTGCCCAGGGGATCGAAGGCCCAGGAACAGACGTACTGGCGCGCCTCCTCGTCGAACTTCATCAACCGCATGTCGGCCGGCGGATCGAGGTCGAAGATGGGTGGCATGTGGTCCACCGCGAAGTCGTAGGCCATGGAGGAATCGTTGCCCAGAATGTCCGAGGCGCGGAAGGAAAGGTTCGGCAGGACGACACACAGGTCGTTGGAGCCAACCCGGCAGCGCGGGAACTTCGCCGTGTCGAAGAGAGCGCTGTAGTAGCCGGGGCTGCCGACCTCGGGCCGGAGCTCCAGCGTGAAGTTCACGTCGTTGGCCAGGTCGGCGATGACGGCGATCACCGAGGGACCGAGGATGCCCGAGGGATCTTCGATCTTGGCGCGCACTCTCATCACGCCGCCCACCACCTCGCCCGGCAAGGGCGTCGTGTCCGAGAAGGTCGGGCCGCGCACGTCGACCACGAACTTGACCTCGGCCTGATTGCGAGTGCCCAGGCTGTTCCTGGCCCCCACCGTCAGCCGCTGCTCGTCGACCAGGGGCGGGTTGTATGCCTCGAACAGGACGAGGCCCTCGTAGAGGCCGTCCGCGCCCGCGGCCGTCAAGGCGATGGGAGAGCCGCCCACCGTGGCCTCGATGGGCTCGGCCGTCGGCGCGAAAAGCGCCGAGTCGATCTGCACCTGCACGGCGACGCTGCCCTTGTACGTGCCGCCATTCTTGGGCGAGACGATGCGCAGGGTGGGACCGGCGTCGACCAGGACACCGACGGTCGCGACGGACACGCCGCCGTTGCGGGTGACCGCGGTGACCGCCAGCACGTAAAGACCGGTTTCGAGGGTGGTGAGATCGGTGCGCGTGGCGAACTCGGAATTGGCGGCGGGTCCGAAAAGCGGGCCGCTGACCAAGGCCCGGGCGTTCTTGTCGTCGGCGCGAACCAGCGAGTAATCGACAGTCTCGATCTGGTCGCCCAAGGGGCCGGCGTCGCCCGGCAGCGCGGCCGTGACGATGGCCCGCACCTCGGGCGAGCTTGCCGCCTTGAGAATGGCGCCATCGACCGGCGCCAGAATCGTGATCTGCACTTCGGCCGGAACGCCACCGCCATCGATGGGCCGGGCCGCGTCGGACCGCACGCCCGGGATACCACCGTCGTTCCGGGTCAGGGTCGAGGGCGGCAACGGGGCGAGCGAGCTTTCGCCGACGTTGCCACAACCAACGAGCAGCAAGGGCAGCAAGGCCCAGCGGGTTTTGCGCATGTTTCGCATCCCTAGTTGGTGGTGGTAGGCAGACGCGCCGGGCACTGCAAGGCCTGCCCGTCGAGGCAGCAATCGACTGCCTCGTCCTGGGCCACGTTGCAGGCGTTTCCCGTATTGACGGCATCGTAGGGGCACGCAGCCAGATACGAGACGAGACAGTGGTTGCAGGCAAAGATGGGATAGACGAACTCGCGCGACTCGACGGTGTCGCTCAGGGTGTCGCCCACGGCGCGCACTCGCGCGAACAACCCCACGGTGGAGATCTCGTTGAGCACGCCGGTGGCGGCGATCTGCCGCGCTACCTGCGCCGGCACCACCGTCACCGAGGCCGCGGTGTTGCCCCCGCCGGGGTCCACCGTGCCCGACCAGGCCTCGCTGTAGGCGAGATAGGGGCCGAGCTCGGGCGCCGCGAAGAGGTAGTGCAAGGCCGGCGGCGCATCCGGCGCCAGCTCCAGATGCACGCGGAACTCGCGCAGGGCGATGCGGTTGGGCTCGGTGCCGCCGGCCTGGCCGAGCGCCGGCAGGTCGTTCTGCAGGAGCGGGAAGAGCTGGTAGCCGACCAGCGCCCCGTCGAAAACCAACCCGACGTCGAGCGTGCCGCTGCCCCGGTAGAGCGAGCCGCGATCGGCCGGAATCACGCAGCCGTCCTGCGGCACCTGGTTCTGCACGACGAAGAACCGTTCCGACCCGACGGAGCACCCGGCAAGCGCCGCAGCCGCGGACACCCCGAGCAACAACACACCGATTGTCTTGGACAGATACCTCATGCGTTCTCCACTTGACTGGCGACTACTTGCCTGGTTCCGAGATGAGCTTGAATTCCGTTCGGCGATTCTTGGCCCGGCCAGCCGCAGTCGCGTTGTCGGCGATGGGACGGTCGAAGCCATGGCCGGCCGACTGCAAACGGTCCGCGGCGATGCCTTTCTTGACGAGGTAGTCCACGACCGCCTTGGCGCGCCGCTCTGACAGATCCTTGTTGTACTCCGCGGTGCCACGATTGTCGGTGTGCCCGGAGATCTCGAAGCGCACCTCGGGGAAGTCGTTCATGACCTTGACCGCCTTGTCGAGCACGGCGAACGACGACCGCAAAACCGTGGCCTGGTTGGTCGCGAAGTTGATCCCCTGCACGGGGCCCACGAACTTCTTGACCGGCTCGGGGATCTCGTCCGGACAACCGTCCTCGTCCTCGTACCCGTTCTTCGTCTCGGGCTCGTTCGGGCACTTGTCGTCCGGGTCCGCGATGCCGTCGGCGTCGTTGTCCGGGTCCGGACAGCCGTCCTCGTCCCCGAACCCGTCCTTGTCCTCGGGCTCGTTCGGGCACTTGTCGTCCGGGTCGGCGATGCCGTCGCCGTCGTTGTCCAGGTCCGGACAGCCGTCCTCGTCCTCGAACCCGTCCTTGTCCTCGGGCTCGTTCGGGCACTTGTCGTCCGGGTCGAGGATACCGTCGCCGTCCGTGTCCTTTGGGACGGGCGGGGGCGGCGGCGGCGGGGGCGGCGGCGGAGGCGGCGGCTTGGGCGGGCTACCGAGCGCCACGTAAAGGGCGGCGAGCATCTCGAAGTCGGGCCCGCCGAACATGGTCTCCTCGCCGGTGGACGCAATGTCCGAGGCGATGGCCGGCGGCACCAGCACGCGTGCATCCAGACGCAGGCCCCATGTCTCGCTCATGGCGAACTTGGCGCCCAGTCCCGCGTGCACGCAGGGATCCGTGTCGTCGCCGACCACGGACTCGTGGCGCACCAGCGAGCTCAAAGCGCCGCCGCCGACCAAGAGGAAGGGCCGGAAGTTGCCCTGGGTCAGCAAGTTGTAGAGCAGATTGACCCGATAGCCGAGCACCCACATCGAGGAGGCCTCGTCGCGGGTCTGCGTGGGCGAGAACAGCAGCTCGGCCTCGACGGACAGACGCGGGATCATGTTCCAGGTCAACCGGCCGCCGAACGCGAAACCGTGCTCCGGCGACAGCTCGTGCGCATCATCGGCGTAGCGCCCAAGCCCGTGGTCCGCATCGAAGAAGTGCGCGCCGGCGAACAGCCCCGCTTCGAAACGGTGGGCAGCCGCCGAGAACGAGGCCCCTTCCGCGTCCGTCTGCGCCCGTCCCGGCTGCGGGACGAGAAGAACCAGTGCCAGTGCTCCCAACGTCGTCGAAGTTGTCAGTCGGCCAACCATGACGGCTATTCGATTCTCGATAGGGCCGGCTTGGCAAGCGAAAAGTGGCGAATTCCACGCTGCCCCTCTTGCCCGTCTTGTCTCGCGCGGTTTTCGGAGTACCCTGAGAGCCTGACATTTCGAGGGAGATTCCATGCGGAAAGTCCTGATCATCGGCATCATTGGATCGTTCGTCCTGGCTTGCGGCGGTATCAACCGCAAGAACCGCTCCGTCGCAGACGCAGGGCCGACGGCCGACACGGCCCCGCCCATCGGAGCCGATGCCGGTCGCGACGCGCCCCCGCCGCTCGCCGACGCGGCCCCGGATATCGTGGTGGTCGTGGATCTCGGCGGGGGAGAGCGCCAGCTCGACCTGCCCTTGCGCCCCGCCCTCGATGCGAGTCCCTACGATGGCGGCGCTACCGTCGACGTGGCCATCCCGACCCTCTGGTGCCCTCCGGGGGAATCCCTGTGCGGGAACGAGTGCGTCGACCTGTCCAGCGATCCCAACAACTGCAGCATGTGCGGCGGCACCTGCGGGTCGCTGCAGGTGTGCACCAACGGGCGCTGCGCCTCGAGCTGCGACCAGGGCCTGACTCCCTGCGACCGCGCCTGCGTCGATCTCTGGACGGATGCGAAGAACTGCGGAAAGTGCGGCAACATCTGCCCCGAGGGCACCTCCTGCGTGCTCGGCAAGTGCGCGTGCGAAGGCGGCAAAACCATCTGCCCGAGCGGCTGCTCGGATCTGGCCAGCGATCCCAAGAACTGCGGCGCCTGCGGCACCATCTGCCCGCCCACCCAGGTGTGCAGCCTCGGGGTCTGCGCGGTAGCTTGCGCCAGCCCCCTTGCCAACTGCGATGGCGCGTGCGTGAATCTCTCGACCGACGACGACCACTGCGGCTCGTGCGCCACCAAGTGCTTGGACGGCAGCTACTGCTTGGCGGGGATCTGCGTCTGCCCCGGCGGCCAGACCCTTTGTGACGGCATCTGCACGTTCGTGCGCAGCGATCCCAACAACTGCGGCGAATGCGGCAATCAGTGCGCCACGACCCAGGTCTGCGGCGACTTCAAGTGCAGCGCGAGCTGCCCCCCCGGACAGACCGCCTGCGCCCGGGGCTGCGTCGTGACCGCCTACGATCCCGAGAACTGCGGCGCCTGCGACGTGGTGTGCACGGGCGGCACGTTCTGCAGCTCCGGCCGCTGCGTGTGCCCCGGCGGCCAGACCCGCTGTGACGGGACGTGCGTGGACACTTCCCGCAATGCGCAGCACTGCGGCAAGTGCGGCAACGCCTGTGGCGCGGGCCAGGTCTGCGCGGCCGGCCAGTGCGGCGTCGGCTGCCCGGCCGGCACCCAGGAGTGCAACGGCGCCTGCGTGGACATGAGCCGCGATCCCTTGAACTGCGGCACCTGCGGCCACGAGTGTCCGGTCGGGGACGTCTGCCAGTACGGTGTTTGCGTCTGCCCGGCGGGCTCCGCCATGTGCGGCGGCATCTGCATCGACATCACCTCGGACGCGAACAACTGCGGCCAGTGCGGCCACCGCTGCGCGGTCGGCGAGGTGTGCGCTGGCGGCATCTGCAGGACGAGCTGCCCCGCGGGCAAGCTTCTGTGCGGCGCCACCTGCGTCGATCCCCAAAGCGACGTCGCCAACTGCGGCCAGTGCGGCCGGACCTGCGCCATCGGCGGCCTATGCGTCAACGGCTACTGCGCCTGCCCGGCCGGCCAGACCGATTGCGGCGGTGTCTGCGTCGATCTGCGCAGCAGCGCGGACAACTGCGGCATGTGCGGGCGCGCCTGCGCTCCGGCCCAAGTGTGCAGCGCCGGGAACTGCGCCTCGGTGTGTCCATCGGGCTACACCGCCTGCAACGGCGGCTGCGTCGACCTCAACACCAGCAACGACAACTGCGGCGGCTGCGGGCTGCCCTGCGGCGGCGGCTCGACCTGCAGCGGCGGTGTGTGCGTCTGTCCCTCGGGCTACACCGCGTGCGGCAACCCGCCCCTGTGCGTGCGCACCGACAACGACCCGGCCAACTGCGGCTGGTGCGGCCACGTCTGTCCGGCGGGCCAGAGTTGCGGCGGCGGCCAGTGCACGCTTCTGTGCAGCCCCGGCCAGAAGGCGTGCGCCGGAAGCTGCGTGAACACCAGCAGCGACAACAACAACTGTGGCGACTGCACCATCACCTGCACCGGCGGCAAGAGCTGCGTGGGCGGCTTCTGCGTCTGCCCCAGCGGCCAGACCGACTGCAGCGCGGTGTGCAGGGATCTTGCCAACGACCCCAACAACTGCAGTTCCTGCGGCCACACGTGCGACACGGGCCAGGTGTGCAGCTCCGGCACTTGCCAGACGGTGTGCGGCAGCGGCCAGACCAACTGCAACGGCAGCTGCGTGGACACCAGCACCGACAACGCCAACTGCGGCACGTGCGGCCATTCTTGCCCCAGCGGCACCACCTGTGAGGCCAGCCAGTGCAAGTGCCCGACCGGCCAGACCCTGTGCGCCGGCGTGTGCGTGGACACCGCCAGCGACGAGAACAACTGCGGCAAGTGCGGCGTGGTGTGCGGCGCCGGCCAGGCGTGCGCGAACGGGTTCTGCCTGTGTCCCACCGGCGAGAGCTGGTGCGTCGACCGTTGCGTGAACCTGAGCCAGGACCCGAACAACTGCGGTCAGTGCGGCACGATCTGCCCGTCCGACAAGCCCTACTGCGGCCCCACGGGTTGCACGAACGGCTGCGCGCCGGGCGAGGATGTGTGCCACGGCGTGTGCGCGGATCTGGACACCGACCCCAACTACTGCGGCAACTGCGACACGGCCTGCCCGGCGACCCAGGCCTGCGTCACCGGCCTCTGCACCTGTCTTTACGGCTACGAGTATTGCGACGGGGCGGGGTGCGTGGACACGAACTACGATCCTCTCCACTGCGGCAACTGCCACACCCAGTGCAACAGCGACCAGGTGTGCAGCGACGGCACCTGCGCCACCACGTGTCCGTCCGGCATGACGAACTGCTACGGCTACTGCGTCGACACCCAGACCAACCACGACCATTGCGCCACTTGCGGCTATGCCTGCGATCCCGGTCAAGCCTGCGTGGCGGGGGTCTGCCAGGCCACCTGCCAACCCGGCTGGACCAACTGTGACGGCGTCTGCCGCGACACGCAGAACGACTTCTGGAACTGCGGCGCCTGCAACCACGCCTGTGGCGCGGGACAGATGTGCGTCGGCGGGGTGTGCACGGGCAACGTCGACTGCCCGAACGGCTACGACTGGTGCGGCACCCGTTGCACGAAGAAGGACCGCGACCCGCACAACTGCGGCGGCTGCGGCATCGACGATCCGCAGTACATCTGCGAGCCGCCGCGCGCGTGCGAGGATGGAGTCTGCAAGGGCGCGGGCGGGTAGCTACCGCTTGTCGGGAAATTCGGGCCGCCCGCAGGGCCGGCCCGCGGGTCGCGGCTTGCGGGACGCGCAAGCGATGGCGGTAGCGAGTTCGCGTGGGGTACGCGGAAGGCGCGGGCCGCGAGCCGCGCACGCTCACCTTCACGCGAGCCACCCACGCGACCCGCGCCCCGCGCTCCGAACACGCTCACCCTACCGCTCACGGGCACGCTGGCCGGCGGCCGCCGGCCGGATGCAGCATCGCTCGACGACTATGCTGCCGCGGGCGCGCTCGCGTCGTGCTTGGCGATCATCTTGCTGACGCGCGGGATGGCGGCCTCGGTGTGCTTCTTGGCCATGGGCCGCAGCTTCTCGTAGGCGGTCTTGACCACCTGGTTCTTGGCCCGCGCCGCGCGCTCGTCGGTGATACCCAGAAGCGCCTCGGCGGCCTCGCCGGCGCGCGCGTTGAAGTACGCGGTGATCGGCTCGTTCTTGCTCTTGGCTTCCTGGTACAACGGGTCCAAGCGGTCGGCGAAGTCGTCGAGCAAGCCATCGATGACCTCGGGGATGAAGCCCGGCTTGATGGCCTTGACCACGGCGAACGCCGCCTTGATGGGAATGCCGGCCAGGCCCTTCGAGGCCACCTCTTCCTCGATGATCTGTTCGGAATCGCGAATCACCTGGGGACGGGTGCCGGGGCGTGAGAGTATTTCCTTGAGTGTGCTCATGGCGCGCACTCTAACCTGACCGTAGCCCGCATGGTACCCATGTCCAACGAAGCATCGGCCGGCGATGTCCGCCTCCTTGGTCGTCCCCGCGTGGCCCTCGGCGTGCTGACGGCCATCAACGGCCTCAACTACCTCGACCGCTTCCTGGTCGCGCCGCTCCTGCCGCTCATCATCGCCGGGCTTGCCCTGGACGACCGCCAGGCCGGCTCGCTGCAATCCGCGTTCATCCTGGTCTACGCCCTCATTTCGCCCGTCGCCGGCTGGCTCGGCGACCGGGCGCCGCGCCTGCGGATCGCCGCCCTGGGCGTCGCCCTGTGGAGCCTGGCCACCGTGGGCTCGGGCCTGGCCTCGACCTTCGCCTGGCTGCTCGCGGCGCGCGCCCTGGTCGGCATCGGCGAGGCCACGTACACCGTGGTCACGCCCTCGCTGCTCTCGGATCACTATCCGCCTCTGCGCCGCGGCCGCGCCCTCTCCGTCTTCTACGCCGCCATGCCCTTCGGCATCGCCCTGGGCTACGTGCTGGGGGCCCAGATCGGCGCACGCTTCGGCTGGCGGCCGGCCTTCCTCATCGCCGGCGGCCCCGGACTGCTGTGCGCGGCCGCGCTGCTCGCGCTGCGCGAGCCGCCGCGCGGCCGTTTCGACGCGCGCCGCGAGGCCGAGGTCAAGCTGCCCCTCGTCGAGTTCCTGCGCATGCTCCGTCGGCGGCCGAGCTACTTCTACAACATGGCCGCGCAGACCATCTACACCTTCACCATGGGCGGGCTGGGCGCGTGGATGCCCACGTACTTCGTGCGCGAGCGCCAGCTGCCCGTCGCTTCCGCGGGCACCATCTTCGGGGTGCTGCTGCTCGGCGCTGGCTTCCTGGGCACGGTGGCCGGCGGCCAGATCGGCGACCGCCTCGCGCAGCGGTTCCGCGCCGCCCACTTCACCTTCTCGGGCCTGACCCTACTAGCCGCCCTGCCGTTCGCCGTCGCGGCGGTGCTGTCCCCCGATCCCGTCGTCTACTGGCCGGCCATGGGCGCCACGCTGTTCTGCCTGTTCCTGAACAACGGACCGCTCAACGCCGCCCTGGTGAACGTGCTGCCGACCAGCGCCCGCGCCCGCGGCGTGGGCCTGCACGTGACGGTCATCCACCTGCTCGGCGACGCCTGCTCGCCCTTTCTCATCGGCGTCGCCGCCCATGGCCTCGGGCTGCGCCTGCCCGTGCTCGCGACCGGGCTCTTGGTCGGCCTGGCCGGCCTGCTCTTGCTCGCGGGCCGCGCCTGCCTGGTGCGCGATCTCGATTCCGCCGACAGGGGCGACGCGTAGGCGGAGGTGGGCTTTGCCCACCGGAGCCAGAGCGCGGGAGCGTCTGACGAGTCCCCATCAACGCTGGACCTGCTATGGTTCGCGGCCATGGAAGTGCCCCAAAACCTCTCCCGCGAGTTGGAGGTTGCGCGCGCGGTGGCCCGCGAAGCCGCAGCCTTGGTCGCCACCCTCGCGGGACAACCGCTCGAGGTGCGGCACAAGGCGGAGGGCGAGCCGGTTTCGCGGGCCGACCTCGAATCGAGCGATCTCATCGTGCGCCGCTTGGCCGAGGCCTTCCCCGACGACGCGATACTGTCCGAGGAAATGCCCGACACGCCGACGCGTTTGCGCAATCCGCGCGTGTGGATGATCGATCCCATCGACGGCACGCGGGATTTTCTGCGCGGCGAGTCCGGCTACTCGGTGATGATCGGCTTGTGCGTGGCCGGCCGGCCGGCTCTCGGCGTGGTGGCGCAGCCGGCGACCGGGGACGTCTGGCTGGGCGTGGTGGGCCACGCGGCCTGGAAAGAGCTGTCGGGAGGCGGTCGGCAAGACCTGCGTGTCTCCCGGGTCCGCACCGCAAACGACATCCGCCTGGTGGCCTCGAAATCCAACCGCACCGAGTACTACGCACGCTTCTGCCGCGCGCTGGGCATCACCGACGACCTCGCCCAAGGCAGCGTGGGGCTGAAGGTCGCGCTGGTCGCGCAGGGCTCGCGCGATCTCTACGTCTATCCCGGCGGGCACACCAAGGTCTGGGACAGCGCTGCCCCCGAAGCCATCCTCGCCGCCGCCGGCGGCAAGATCACCGACACCCACGGCAACGTCCTTTGCTACGACCGGCCCGATCCGCGCCATCCGCGCGGCATCCTGGCCTCGAACGGCCTGGTCCACGAGGCGGCGCTCGCCGCCGCCGCCCGGCTGCGCGCCGAGGCCGAGTCTACCCAAGCGCGCGGCTGAAGGCCTCTGCCTTGTCCCAGGTCTCGGCCAGCTCGGCCTCGGGGGCGGAGTCCGCGACGATGCCGCCACCCACCCACAGCGTCAGGCGGCTGTCGCGAACCAAGGCGGTGCGGATGGCCACCGCCAGGTCGAAATCCCCGCCCGCGCCCAGCCAACCGGTCGCTCCCGTGTAGGGCCCGCGTCGGGCCGGCTCCAATTCCTCGATGATCTCCATGGCCCGGATCTTGGGCGCCCCGGTGATCGAGCCGCCGGGAAAGGTCGCACGCAGAAGGGCCGGAAGCCCGACCTCGGGCCGCAGCTCGCCGCGCACGGTGCTCTCCAGGTGGACCACGGTCGGCAAGGCGAGCACGCGGCACAGCTCGGCCACCCGCACGCTGCCGGTCCGGCACACACGACCGAGATCGTTGCGTTCGAGATCGACGATCATGACGTGCTCGGCGCGATCTTTTTCGCTCGCCAACAGCGCTGCGGCATCGCGGGCGCTCCCGGCGGTTGTACGTGGCCGCGTGCCTTTGATGGGCGATGTCTCGACCGTGTGGTCGACGTGCTCGCGCAAGAATCGCTCCGGCGAATTGCCGACGAGTGCCGTACCGCTCTCGCCATCCGCCAGCCAGAATGCGTACGGGGCGGGAGCCGCGCTCTGCAGCCGGAGGAAAAGCGCCGCGCCGGGCGCTCGTCCCGGCGGGGTCGGCAAGGCGCAGCTCAGGCGACGCGCCAGGTTGACCTGGTAGATGTCGCCGGCACGGATGTATTCGAGAGCGCGGGCCACGGCGGCCAGGTGGGCCCGCGCTGGCTCCATCTCCGTCAGCGCGCCGGGGCGCGCGGCCCCGGCCTCGGACGCGGCTCCCTCGGGCGGAATTCGCATGTCGGCCAGCAGTCTGCGCGCCGCCGGCTCGTCGCGCGCCCACACCTCGGCTCGGCCCGTGCCGGGATAGAAGGCCAGGAGGGCGCCGTAGAAGCGAAACTCGACGAGTGGCCAGGGCGCCGGCGACAGGTGCGCGCCGCGAATCCTCTCGAAGCGACGCCCGAGATCGTAGCTCAAGAAGCCGGCTGCGGCGGGCACGCCCGGACGATCCCCGGCGCGCCAGCCGGCGCGTTGCTCGGCCCACGCGCACGCCAGCTCGTCCACGTCGTCGCCGCGCACCACGCGAACCGGATCGACGGCGATCATCACGCGCGGGCAAAGGGCCGCGTCCCCGAACAGGAGAGCGCAGGGCAGGCGGCAGCGGCTCGCGGCCCGCACCGCGCCGCCGAGCGAAATCGGCTCCTCCAGGCCGCGGACGATCACGCGGGCGGCGGCGCCTCGTGCTTCGCCTCGCCGAGGGACCGGACGAACCCGAGGACATAGTCGACCCCCGAGATGAGCGAGGCGGCGAGGGAGATGTAGAGAACGACCAGGCCGGCGGCGTTGAAGTCGATGTTGATGCCTAGACCGAGCAGGGGATAGCGGAAGTGCACGAGCAGCATGATGAGGCCCACGAGCTGCAACGCGGTCTTGATCTTGCCACCCCGGCTGGCCGCGATGATGATCCCCTCGCTGCTGGCGATGCTGCGCAGCCCGGTGATAGCCAGGTCGCGCGCGACGAGCACGACCACCAGCCAGGCGGGCACGCGCCCCAGCGCGACCATGAAGACCATCACCGCGGTCACCATGAGCTTGTCGGCGACGGGATCGAGGAACTTGCCCAGCACGCTGACCTGGCCGCGGCTGCGCGCCAGGTAGCCGTCGACCCCATCGCCGAGCGAGGCCACGAGGTAGAGGAGCGCGGCGACGAGGCTACGCACCGGGCTGTAGTTGTCCATGAAGTACAGCACCGCCGGCACGAAAAGCACCCGCCCCATGGTCACGAGGTTCGGGAGGTTGGTGATCTGGCTAGCGAGGTTCGCCATGCCTGGATAGCAATAGCACCCCTTCGCCCTCGCAGGTAACGTACTCGAGCCCGGGGATCGCTTTTTCCGCCGTGGCCGGCCGGCCCTGCACGACCACCTGCCCCAGCCAGCCGGCCAGGCGCGCCGTGGGCACCACCCGGCACTCGCCCTCGGCGATGCGAATCGCCACGATCTCGTTTTCGCCGGCCACGATCACGACGCGGCCGGTGCCGCGGAACTGGAACAGCGCCTTGCCGTTGCCCGGCACCCGGCCCGATTCCCACACCACCTCGTCGCCCCACGCCATAACGCGATCTTCCTCGACGTAGAGCACATCGCGCTCGAGCGCCAAGGCGGTCAGGCGCCGCTTGCGGTCGGGAGAGAGGAGCAGCAGCTCGCCGCCGCCGTCGAGGCGGAAGAAACGATCCGTCTCGGTGGCGAGATTGCCGCCGGCGTAGTGACCTCGGGCGCGGCGGCGGGCGAGCGACAGGCCTGGGCCGCCGAAGGCAACCAGCAAGGCGGATTCGCGCACGTGGGCTTCCGCGCCCGCCTGGAAACGGAGCAAGCCCTCCCCCTCCGAGGCCAACGGTGCGGACAACGGCGCCAGGGTCAGCAACCGCGCGGTCGTGAACGCGGCCAGGGTCACCATGGGACTTGCAGCCGCCTCGGCGGCTCCCGGCGTCAACGAAAGCCCCGGCGTGGTTTCGGCGCGAAGCTGCGGCCGCGGGGTAGCCATCGCGGCCGAGCGAGCGACGGCAGCGGCCGGACCCGCTGGGGGCTCCTCGCTGCCCCCCTCGACCACGGGAAGCTCGGAAGAGTGTGCCGACGGCGTCACCGCGCGCTCCATCTCCGCAGCCAGCTCGTGCTGGCCGGCCCGGCGGAAAGCCGACGCCGCCTGCGCCGGCGACGCGCTACGCGCGTAGGCATAGCCAAGGTAGCTCCACGCCCGGCGATCCTCGGGCTGCGCGCGCACGGCTGCCTCCAGTTCTTGGGCCGCCTCCGCAAACGACTCGAGCTTGAGCGCGATGAGCCCGAGGTTGAGGCGAACCGCGGGGTCTTCGGGAGCCACCTCCGCTGCCTGGCGGTAGACCTGCCCCGCTTCCACGAGCCGGCCAAGCTTGAAACGAACCACGGCCAGCAGCTTGAGCACGCGCAGGTCGCGAGGCGACGTGCGGCGCGCGGCCAGCAGCTCGGCCTCGGCCTCCGGCAAGCGCTGTGCGGAAACCAGATCGCTGGCCCGGCGCAATTGGCCGAGCAAGACATGCTCGTCGGCCGACGGAGCGGCGGCCTGCGCAGGAGAGGTCGGCGGGGCGTTGTTGATGTCGGTCTCGGCCACGTCAGTTCACCGGGAGGATAGCAGCACGGTTTCGGACCATTCCGAAAGCGCCGATTCCCTTCTTCTATACTCCTCGAAGCGCTGCAGTACAGCGGTCACGTAGGAGCGCGTGGTTTCGTAGGGCGGCATGCCGGCGTACTTGTCGACCGCGCCCGGCCCCGCGTGGTAGCCGGCCAGCACCTTGATCTTCTCTTCGAACGAGCACACCAGACTGGCCGTCCGTCCCGCCGAACCACCGAGCGCCGGCGTGCGACAGTAGCGCTTGGCCAGCATCTGCAGGTAGCGCGCGCCGCCCATGATGTTCTGGCGAGGATCCCAGACGTTGGTCACTCCCATGGCGCGCGCCGTGGCCGGCATGAGCTGCATGAGCCCCTGCGCGCCCGCCCTGGAGACGACATTGGGATCGAAATCCGATTCGGTACGTACGACGGCCCGGATGAGAGCCTGCGGAATGCCGTAGCACGCCTGCTGGTCGCGGATGTGATCGTCGTAGCGCGTGTAGCGCAAAGCCGAAGTGTCGCGGGCCGGCACCAGGTCGGAGCTGCCGCGGGCCACCGATGCCTTGCCAGGTCCGAAACGAAACAGCACCTTCCACTTCCTACCGACCGGTTGCAGGTTCGTGAATTCCACCGTGCCGTCCGCGCGCTCGCGCGTCCATACGACGCTGGCCGGCCGCGCCCGAGGGAGCGTGATGGTGTCGGTCGGGGTCTGGTTGGGCGCCACACGGTCGAAACCCGACACCTTGTTCCACCCCTTGCCCCTGCGCGGAGCGCTGGCGAATTCCACCGTGCCGTCGGCGCGTGTGTGCCGCCAGACCTTCGCCTGGCCGGGGACGGCCAGAAGCACGACGACGAGCGCGGGGAGGAGTCTCCTCGACATACGGTCAGATCGTAACACAGCCTCCCCCTTCCTCGCTGCTTCGGCGCGACGATTGCGAGCGGAAAACCACGAATGGCGCAGAGAATGCGAAGAACGCCGAGGGGGAAGCCTACATCCGGATCCGGAAGCTTTCCCCTTGTCCCTGCTCTCCCGCGCCTCCGGGTTCTCCGTGGTCCCTTCCCCTTCGAGCGTCTTACCGCCGGAGGTGCTAGATTGCGCCCATCTTGGAAGCCGACTATCTCGTTCTAGGTTCCGGCCTCGCGGGGCTCTACTTCGCCTTGCGCGCCTCCTCGCACGGCCGGGTCATCGTGGTTTCGAAGCGTGAGCTGACCGACAGCAACACCCAGCACGCCCAGGGCGGCGTGGCGGTGGTCTTGAGCGCGAACGACACGGTCCAGCAGCACATCGAGGACACCCTGCGCGTCGGCGATGGGCTGTGCTCTCGCGAGGCGGTCGAGCTTTGCGCACGCCAGGGACCCGAGCACATCCTCTATTTGGCCAACCAGATCGGGGTGGCCTTCGACCGCGACAAGAACGGCGATTTCAGCCTCGGACGCGAGGGCGGCCACACGGCACGCCGTATCGTGCACGCCCGCGACGCGACCGGGGCGGCCATCCACGATGCCCTGCTGGAAACCGTGCGCGGCTACGGAGACAAGATCACCCTGCTGCCCAACCACATGGCCGTGGACCTGCTGACCACCGCGAAATACGGCGGCCCCAACGCCGTGTTCGGCGCCTACGTCTTCGATCAGAGCACGGGCGAGGTGAAGACCATCACCGCCCGTGCCGTGGTCATCGCGACCGGGGGGGCCGGCAAGGTCTACCTCTACACCTCGAATCCCGACGTGGCCACCGGCGATGGCGTGGCCATGGCCTATCGCGTGGGAGCCCGCGTGGCCAACATGGAGTTCTTCCAGTTCCACCCCACCATCCTCTACCACCCGGCGGCCAAGTCCTTCCTCATCAGCGAGGCCCTGCGCGGCGAGGGCGGCATCCTGCGTCTTCGCGACGGCTCGGCCTTCATGGGCCGCTACCACGAGATGAAGGATCTGGCCTCCCGCGACATCGTCGCGCGCGCCATCGACGCCGAGCTGAAGCGCACGGGCGACGACCACATCTTGCTCGACATGACCCATCTGCCGAGCGATTTCCTGGTCGAGCGCTTCCCCAACATCCACCGCCGCTGCATGGAGCTGGGGATCGACATGCGCGCAACGCCCATCCCGGTGGTGCCCGCTGCCCACTATAGCTGCGGCGGCATTGTCGTGGACGGCAGCGGCCGCACCAACGTGCGCAACCTCTACGCCATCGGCGAGGCCTCGATGACGGGCCTGCACGGGGCCTGCCGGCTTGCCTCCAACTCGCTGCTCGAGGCCCTGGTCTACGGCGCCCGCGCGGCCGAGGATGTCCGCGGCGCCGTGGCAAACCGGCCCCTGCAGGTCGCGCCCTGGTATGCGGGCGATGCCACGGTGACCGACGAGGCGGTCGTGGTCAGCCACACCTGGGACGAGATCCGCCGCCTGATGTGGAACTACGTCGGCATCGTGCGCTCGGACAAGCGGCTGGAGCGGGCCGCGCGCCGCATGCAGATGATTCGGGAGGAGATCCGCGAGTACTACTGGAACTTCCAGGTCAACGGCGATCTGCTCGAGCTGCGCAACATCGCCCTGGTCGCGGACCTGATCATCCAGAGCGCGCGCCGCCGACCGGAGAGCCGGGGCCTGCACTTCAACCTGGACCATCCCGAGCGCGAGCAGCGGCTGGCCAGAGACACCGTCCTGGCGCGCGGCGACGGCCCGATGGTGTGACGGAACGGCTGCCGCGCATGGAAAAAGCCCCGATGGCGCAGCCACCGGGGCCTCTTCTTGCGTATTGACCCTTACGCTATTCGAGCTCGTTGTTGATCAGCGGCTGGTAGCTGCCGGTCACGTCGCCGTTCGCGTTGACCGAGCCCTGACGCTGGAAGGTGGCAAGCACGGTATTGCAGTTCAGGTCACCCGTTGCCCCCGCCGTGAAATTGGCCGAAGCACCGGTGGCGAGCGCAGAATAGCTGGGCAGGTAGTTGTGGGGATCGGGCAAGGAGAAGTTCAGAGCCAACCAGATGCCGTCGCTGCCCCACACGCTGTCGCCGCCCGCACACCGACCACCGGTCGCGCAGCCGCACTGCACGCCAGCGTTGGCCAAGGCGGCAGTCCCGTCGGCGCCTGGGAACTGCTTCGGCTTCATGGTACCGCCTGCGCCGATGTGGTCGCTTTCGTAGTAGGTCAGCGACCCGGCCCATTCCTTGTTGAGGTGGCCGACGGCCTCGGAGGTGCGTGACTTCTTCACGTACCGGGTGAATGCCGGGATGGCCACGGCCGCCAAGATGCCGATGATCGCCACGACGATCATCAGCTCGACCAGGGTAAAGCCTCCACTCTTCTTGCGCGCTCTTGTCATTTTGGTTACCTCCTGGTCCGCATGTCTGCAGCCCGCGTGCCACACTCCACAGGCGAGGTCTGGCGCCATCTATCCATTGATTATTGTTGACAAAAATCCAATATGCCGAATGGCAAAACATCCTGCCCGGGTGACAATCATCGGCTGAATTCAGAGCCGCCGAACAAAACCGGGCATGCATCCGGGGTGGCCCCAACGCCTGCCATCGTCGGCCATGGGCCTGCCTCGATTGTCGTCCGGCCACGACACTTCGTCGAAACCCCGCAAGGAGGCAAGGGATTTCGCGAGCGCCACGGCCCGTCCCACGAAAACCTCGACGAGGTTGAAATGGCGGCCGGGCAGGCCCCCTGCCCCAAATTGGCACCCCGCTGGCGAGGCCACCTCCCGGCTTCCTGGCCGAGCGAGCGCTCGCAAACCTACTGATTCTCGTCCGTAGTCCGGATGGCTGGGGAATCGTGCGTGAGAGCCAGGACCGTGACGTACACACTGCCACCCGAGTTGGGCCACTGAGCAACGCCTCCCAGATTACACACCGCCAACGCGTAGAACCACGGGACATTCGGAGGCGCAGGCCAAAGGGTCGGGCCCACCGTGCCCGGAAGGGCGCTGCCAGGAGCACCGGCGTTGACCAGGTACCTGCAGAAGAGCTGGTTCCAGCGAGGACGGATACCCAAGACACGCCACGGGGTTGGGATCTTGCCCGCGCCATCGTAGATCGTGCCCGGGTGGCGAGCCGAGTCGAAGTCGTTGGGGTCGAGAACCGGCCAGAAATCGCCGACGTCTTCGCTGGTGCTCGCCGGTGTGGTCTGGTTTGGCGGGTAGCCGCCGCTCGGCACCTCGCCGAAAAGCGCGTGGGCTTCCAGGTACTGACCGTTGTCAAGGAAATACAGCTGCTCCTTGGCGGCGAATTCCGCCAGCATGGCGTTGGCTTCGGAGACGCGCGCGCGCGCGATGTACTTGCGGTAGCCCACCACCGCGATGGCCGCCAGTATCCCGATGATCACGACCACGATCATCAATTCGACGAGCGTCATGCCCGAGCTGCTTCCCGCTGGCTTTCTCATGCGCACCTTTATCGATTGTAGGCCGCATCACGCGGGAAATCCAAGTGGAACTGGCTGGCCTCTCGGCCATGGCCAGTCCGGCGACTGCCATGATGCTGCGCATGCGCGCGCCGCGACCAGAGCCGTCCCACTCCCGCAAACGCTTGCCCCGGGGAAGAAGAACTGCGCTAAAGTGGTGGCGGAAACGCAAAAGCAAACGGCCAGAAGGCTGTCAACCAAGGAGTCTGCAGGTGGCACTCACGCTGACGATTGGCCAGAAAGCTGTCTATCCCTCCCGCGGTATCGCCGAGGTCGTGGGGATCGAGAAGAAGGAGATCGGCGGCAGGGTACAGGAGTTCTACGTCCTGCGCCTCGGCAGCAGTGACCTGAAAATCCTCGTGCACGTCGACAAGGCCGAGCAAGTCGGCCTGCGACCGGTGGCGGGCAGAGACGATGCCGACGAAGTGCTGCAGATTCTGCGCGAGAAAGTGGTGCAGTTCGAGCGCCACACCTGGAATCGTCGCTATCGCGCCTTCATGGACAAGATCAAATCCGGCTCCCTCTTCGAGGTGGCGGAGGTCTTCCGCGACCTGCATCGCCTCAAGAGGACCAAGTCACTCTCGTTCGGCGAGCGCCGCATGCTCGATACGGCGCGCGGCTTGGTGGTGCAGGAGCTGTCCGTGGCAAGAGACGTGAATCGCGAGTCGATCGAGGCCGACCTCGAGCGGGCGTTGGGCGAGGGCAAGGCGTAGCCACAGAGAGAGCGCAGAGGGACCAGAGAACGCAGAGGATGGATCTCGATACGGCTCGCCAGCGGATCACCGAGCTGCGGGCGGAGATCGCCGAACACGACAGGCGCTACTACGAGCTCGACCAACCGACGATCGCCGACGCCGAGTACGACGCGCTTGTGCGCGAGCTGCGCGGGCTCGAGGCGCAATTCCCCGACCTGGCCACGCGGGAAAGCCCCACCCGGCGGGTGGCCGGCAAGGCCACATCGCTCTTCGCGCCGGTCGCGCACGCATCGCCCATGCTTTCGCTCGACAATGTCTTCTCGCGAGAGGAGCTGCAGGCCTGGGCAGACAAGGCCGAACGCGGGGCCCGAGGCCTCATCGACTACGTGTGCGAGCTGAAAATCGACGGCCTGGCCGTTTCGTTGGTCTTCGCGGACGGCCGGTTCGTTCTCGGGGCCACCC
This sequence comes from Deltaproteobacteria bacterium, assembly GCA_016935975.1. Taxonomy (GTDB): domain Bacteria; phylum Myxococcota_A; class Polyangia; order Fen-1088; family Fen-1088; genus Fen-1118. The sequence goes on along the minus strand of JAFGPX010000180.1, from coordinate 15,371 downwards.
GCGGCGACGGCAGCGTCGGCGAGGACGTCACGGCCAACCTGGCCACCGTTGCCGACATCCCGGCGCATCTGCGCGGTCCCGGCGTGCCGCCTTTCCTGGAAGTCCGCGGCGAGGTCTACCTGCCCATCTCGACCTTCGACCGACTGAACCGCGAGCTGGCCGCCCGCGGCGAGAAGCCCCTGGTCAACCCCCGCAACGCGGCCGCGGGCAGCCTGCGCCAGAAGGATCCCAGGGTGACGGCCGGCCGCGGCCTGCGCTTGTGGTGCTACGGCGTGGGCGCGCCCGGGGCCACCGGCGCGGGCCAACCCACCTCCCGGCACTCGCAGGAACTCGCTCGGCTGCGCGACCTCGGCTTGCCCGTCAATCCCACCATCGAACCGGCGGCTTCGCCCGCCGAGATCGAGGCCTTCGTCGACAAGTGGCAACGCCAGCGTCACCAGGTCGACTATCAGATCGACGGCATCGTCATCAAGGTCGATCGCTACGACCAGCGCGAGGCACTGGGCGCCACCCGTCGCGCCCCACGCTGGGCGATCGCCTACAAATTCCCGCCCGAAGAGAAGACCGCGCGCGTCTTGCGCATCGCCGTCAACACCGGACGCACGGGCCGGGTCACCCCCTATGTCGAGCTCGAGCCGGTGCAGGTGGGCGGCGTGACCGTCTCCTCCGCCACCTTGCACAACGAAAGCGAGATCCGACGCAAGGACGTGCGCGAGGGCGACACCGTGATCGTCCGCCGCGCCGGCGACGTGATCCCCGAGGTGGTGGGGCCGGTGCTGGAGAACCGGCCCCCGGACACCCACCCCTGGCCGTTCCCAGCCCGGTGCCCGGCCTGCGGCGCAGCGCTCGAACGCAAAGGCGACGAGGTCGACTGGCGCTGCCCCAACCGCAAACGCTGCCCGGCACAGGGCGCGCGCTGGCTCGAGCATTTCGGCTCGCCGGACGCCATGGACATCGAACATCTCGGCGAGCAAACCGTCGCCCTGCTCATGGAACGCGGCTGGGTGGCAGATCCCTCCGATCTCTACCGGCTCGACGGGCAAAGCCTGGCCTCCCTGCCCGGCTTCGGCGAGCGCTCGGCCCGAAACCTGGTCGAGGCCATTGCGGCGTCGAGAGATCGGCCCTTGGCGCGACTCCTCGTTGGGCTCTCCATCCCTCGCGTCGGCTCGCACGTGGCCCAGCTCCTCTCGCAGCGTTTCCCCTCGATCGAGCTTCTGGCCAAGGCCGGCCTCGACGAGCTGCAGACCGTCGAAGGAGTCGGTCCGGAGATCGCGGGCGCCGTACACACGTGGTTCCGCGACGGCGAGAACCTCGATCTGATCGAACGACTGCGGCAGGCTGGCCTGCGCATGGCGGACAGGCCGCCGGCGCCCGCCGCAGGCGCCCTGCCCTTGCAGGGCAGAATCGTGGTCATCACCGGGACGTTGGCTGCATTCTCCCGCGACGAAGCGCAGGCGGCCGCCGAGCGCCAAGGAGCCCGTGTCACGTCGAGCGTCTCCAAGAAAACGAGCTTCGTGGTGGCGGGCGCGGACGCCGGCTCCAAGCTGGCCAAGGCACGAAGTCTCGGCATCGAGGTGATCGACGAAGCGGAGTTCCTGCGCCGTCTCGGCGGGGAATAGCGCTCTGGCTGTTGCATCCCCCTCGGGGATGTGCTGCCATGTCCGTACGCGTCCGAAGCACGAGGAGGAAGTGATGCGGCATCAGGTTCAGCTCTCGACCGTCGTTCTGGCCATGCTGGCCGGCGCCTGCGGTGGCATGGGAGAGCGACGCGACGGCGGGGGCGGGCCGGGCGACACCGCCGAGGCGACGAGCCCGTTCGTCCCGGTCGCGATCGAGCAGGTCATCGCTTCGCTGGTCGATGCCATCACCGAGAAGAACCTCGCCCCGTCCGCCAAACCTGCGGTGGCGGTGCTGCTCAAAGACGTGACCGGCTTCTGGGCCCCCATCGCGGTCGGGGCCGATCGCATGAGCGGGACGCTCTTGTGTCCCAAGGTGGTGGAAGCGCCGCTCATCGTCGACGAGTCGGTCCCGGAGGACGTCAAAGCCGTCGAACAGAACGGCTACATCCAGAAATACCTCGACGAAGGCATCTACCAAGCCATGGCGGTGGCCCCGTTTTCCGCCACCGGGGCAAGCGTCGACTACCTCAACGCGTTCGTGGCCAAGTGCGGACCGGTCGTGACCATCGATAGCGATTCCCCGAACAGCCGGCGATCGTACAACATCGGAACCGCGAACTACCAGGCCGGCGTCACCGCGGCCCTCACCCTGAGCAAGGTGCTGTCCCCGGGCGACACCGTCGCGGTTTTCGGCACCACCGACGCGAACTGGGTGAGCGGCATGCAGCGCGCGCAAGGCGCGGAGGATGGCGCGCGCGCCGCCGGCTTGAACGTTGCGCCGCGCATTGCGGTCGTGTGGAACACCACCATCGACATGGAATCGATCGTTGCCGCCATCAGCGATCCGGCGCTCGACATCAAAGGGCTGCTTTGCATGTATTCCAATTCCGACCGCTGCGCGGCGGCGGTCGAAGCGGTAGGCAAGAAAGGCGCGATCCAGATCGTGGGCTTCGACCTGGAACCGGCCACCAAGGCGTATTTCGACCAGGGCTATTTCTACGGCATCGCCGTTCAGCGCCAGTACTACATGGGCGCGCTGAGCATCCTGGTGCCTTTCAGCATCGAGACGCTGGGGCCGGCCCGAACCGCGGAATTGCTCCAGCCTATTCTCGTGGATGGATTCCTGCTCGATACTGGAATAGACATTATCACCAGCGACACGTTCGAAAGCTACGTCGCCTACTTGAGCTCGCTTGGCATCAATCCTTGACAGGAGCCCTTCGACGACACGCTCCGGCACTCTAACGATGCTCGATGCGGTTGACACACGGACACCCGTTCCCATGACAGCCCGACGCCGTCGGGCTCGGGGTCTGTCGCGCGTCCTATCTGCGGCCGTGGCGTGCCTGTGGCTGGGCTGTGTCTCCGCGCAGGATCGTCCCGACCCGGCCAACGCCATCCGCATCGGCGCCACCCTGCCCTTCTCCGGCGAGCGCGCGGCTTCCGGCGTGGCTCTCGAACGGGCCCTCCGCTTGGCCGTCGACCTGGTCAACGCGGCCGGCGGCCTCCTCGGTCGCCCCCTCGCCCTGGATCTCCGCGACAGCCACTCCGACGACGAACGTGGCACCGCGGACACGCTCGAGCTGCTCGACAGCGCCCCTCTACCGTTCTTCATCGGCCCGGAGGAACCCAGGATCGCCTACCAGATCGCCGACGCGATCAAGTCCCATCGCATGGTCAACCTGCTGCCGGGACTGACCTCGCCCACCATCCACGACGCCAGTGCGCGCGCCGCCTGGTTCCGCCTGTCGCCTTCGCCCGTCTACTTGGCTTGTGCTCTCGCCAAGCGCATGTTCAAGGACGGCATTCGGAGAGCCAACGCCGTTACGGACCCGGACGACTACAGCGGCACCTTCGCCACGATCTTCGGCCGGGTATTCACCGCCATGGGCGGCACCTTGTTGCCCGGTCTGCAACTCCCGGCGACCCGCTCGTCCTTCGCGGCGGTCTTCTCGACCATCGAGCGCTTCGGCCCCGACGCCACCCTGCTCGTCACCTCGCCCTCCGTGGGCGCGGGCTTCCTGCAGGAATGGGCCGTGCGCGGCAAGGTCGGCAAATGGTATCTCGGACCGACGCTCAACAACCCGGCCCTGCTGCGCAACGTTCCGGCCGGCGTACTGGAAGGCATCCATGGCGTCTCGCCCGACCTCGGCCCCGGCGCCGCGGACTTCGACCGCTTCTTCGAGGCCGAAACCGGCATGCCGCCTCTGGCCGGCTCGCACTACTACTTCGACGCCGTCGGGCTGCTGGCTTTGTCCATCGCCGAGGGCATCGCCCTCAATGGGTTCATCCCGGATCCCGTTACTTTCCCGATCCACCTGGAGAAGGCGACGGCGCCGCCGGGAGAAACCGTCACCTTCGACAATCTCGCGGCGGGGCTGGCCATGGCGGCGGCCGGTCAGGATGTCCACTACCACGGAGCCGCGGGCACCTACGTCCTCGATGACCGGGGCGATTCCATCCAGAACCAGGGAACCATTTGGCAGATCAGCGGCAACACCTTCCAGAACGTCGGTAGTGAGCTGTGCAACGACGAGGAGGTGTACCCCGGCTACTCCACGGAGGAGAACTAGCAGCATGCCCTCTCGTGGCCGAGCCAGAAGGTCGCCGCCGGGGCCAAATCGAGCGGGGCGCCGCCTGCTTCTCGGCCTGGCCGGGGTTGCTTGGGCTGGCCTGGCCGGCCCGCACGCGGCCGCAGCAGAGAGCTACGTTCAGCCCGTTTCGGTGCCGGCTGCCGATGCCGCCGCTCCCGAGGTCGATGCTGGCGCTCCCGAGGCGGGTCCCGGCGAGATCGGCCCCGCAGAGGCCGCTGACGCCGCTGACGCCAACCCCGAGCCGGCTACCTTCGAGCCGCCTCCCTTGCCGGACAACGGTTCGAGCGCCGAGCACGAGGTCGTCGACATGTTGAGTGCCATCAAGGGGCAGGACCTCAGCGAGTTCGACCTGGCCGCCTTGCTGGAAAACGTCGTGGTGACCGCGACCAAGTCCGAAATCGGAGAGGACCGCGCACCCGCCGTCACCACCGTCATCGGTCGCGAGGAGATCCAGACATGGGGCTACCAGTCCGTCGACGAGATCTTGCGCCACGTGGCCGGATTCTACATTGTCAACGACCACATCATCCCCAACCTCGCGGTGCGCGGCATCTCGGGAGGGCTGCGCTCCGAGAGCGGGCTGGTCAAGGTGATGATCGACGGGCAATCCGTTTCGTTCCGCTCCACCGCCGGCAACTGGCTCGGCCCGGAGTTGGTGCCCCTGTCGGCGGTACAGCAGATCGAGATCATTCGCGGCCCCGCGTCGTCTCTCTACGGCGCCGACGCCTTCCTGGCCGTGATCAACATCGTCACGCGGCGCCCCGACCAGATGCAGGGTGGAGAGATCGCGCTGGTCGCCAACCACCAAGGCGGCACGACGTGGGGCCAGGACATGGCGGTCGGCGCCGGCTCCGGCGCCTGGCAGTTCTTGGCTTCGCTCAGGACCGGCAGCGAAGACCGCTCCGGATTGCAGCTACCGGCCAGCTCGCCCTCCCCCAAGTTGCCGAGCTACGCCCCCGCCGATCTACGTGCACGCGACATGATCCTCGACTCGACGGTTGCCCTGGCCAGGCTGAAGTACCTGTGGAGCCGACACGCCTCTCTTGCGCTCACGGGATACCTTTCCGAAATCCACCGAGCCGCCGAGTTCGCCGATTGGGAACAGCTCACGCACAGCCTCGATAGCAACGGCCGTCGCAACGGCACCAACATCTCGCTGCGGCAGGCCGCCCTCGGCCTCTATCTCGAGACACCTCTGGTGCAGGACTTGGATCTGCGCGTCAGCGGGCAGGGATTTTACGGCGGCCCGACCTCGCGCGATCGCATCGAGGTCGGCAGCGATCTCTTCTACGTCCGGCGCGATTTCGGCTACCGCGGCTTCGACGTCAACGCCGAGGTGGCATGGCGCCCCAGCGAAGACCTGCAGGTTCTGCTCGGCGCCGGCATGATTCTGGACGACGAGAAGCTGCCCACCGTCTACGACGTGCTCAAGACTTCCTTGGGCAGCACCCCCGGCAACCAGGCCGGGGACGAGGTGCTCGCCTCGACCGCGACCGGCGACGAGTACCTCAGCAACGTGGGCGCCAATGCGCTCGTCATGTGGTCGCCCATGGAGATTGTCACCTTCACCGGCGGCCTGCGCTACGACCGCCACAGCGTGTACGGTGACAAAGTCAGCGGCCGGCTGGTCGGCGTCGCCACGCTCCACGACAACCTCCACCTGAAGATCCTCTACGGCAGCGCCTTCAAGGCGCCTTCGCCCCAGCTGCTCTACGGCTCGCCCATCGTGCCCGGCGACATCGCGGGCAACGACGAGCTGCGGCCGTCCTACGTCCATACCGTCGAGACGCAGCTCTCGTACCGCCCCGACCGCTATCTGCAGCTCAAGACCGGCCTAGCGTACAGCTACCTGCTCGACCAGGCGACCTTCGCCCAGCGGGGCATCAACGAGGTCGCGCTCAACATGTCCCGCGTGGGCTCCCTGTCTTGGGAAACCGAGCTGCGCTTCGACTACCGCCGCAAGATCGCCGCATACGCCAATCTGACGCTCAACCGCACGGTGCTCCGCCTCGACGAGGACAACTTCGTCGCCGACCTGTCGAGCTACGCCAACGCCGCCTACCCCGTCTTGGTCGCGAACGCCGGCGGCAGCGCCACGGTTCCCCGTCTACCCCTGCGCGCCAGCGCCGAGATCTCCTACGTCAGCCGCCGGCGATCGAGCGGCGCCAACACCCTCGAAGCCGGCCGGCAGTACGAGTTGCCCGGCTACCTACTGATCGGCGGAACGATTCGCACCATGGGCCTGGAGCTGTTCGACGACAGACCGACCACCCTGGTGCTGGTCGTGCGCAACGTGGCCGACGTGCACTACGCCGATCCCGGCTTTGCCGGCGTCGACTATCCCCAGCTCGGCCGCACCGCCCTCCTACAGGTAGTCCAGGAGTTCTAGTCGCCCTTCTTCGCGAACGCGCCATTCCCCATGTGATGTGCGCGCACGTACGCGATGGTGTCCCACAGGGTGGCGCTCGCCTCGCGGGGCGCGAAGCCCAGCTCCCCTCGCGCCTTCTTGCCGTCGAAATACCAGAAATACCTGGCCTGATCCGCAGCGGCCGGCTCGATGGGCGGCGTGCGGCCGATCGCCTTGAACAGGGCCGCCTGGGCGCGCGCGGCGAAATGCGGCCAATTGCCCGGGAGCTTGATGCGCGGCGCGTACTCCTTGCTCAGCCGCTCCATGCGGTCGAAGTACTCCGCGAAGCTCATGTTGTGCCCGCCGAGCAGGTAGCGTTCTCCCGCCCGCCCCCGGTCCATGGCCACTGGCAAGATGGCGGCCACGTCCCGGGCATCGACGAAATTCAGGCCGCCCCCGGGCACGACGCGCACGTCACCCGCCAGGAACGACAGCACTTCGCGGGTCGAGCCGATACGCTCGTCACCCGGGCCGAGCAGCAGGCTCGGGTTGACCATCACCAGCTCGACCTTGTCGCCGCAGAACTCGCGCGCCACCGCCTCCTGGTAGTACTTGCTGGCGTAGTAGCCCCAGCGCGTGATGAGCGAAAGCGGTGCGGGCGACGATTCGTCCGGCCATTCGTCGTCGCGCTCGGAGATGGCGATGGTGCCGCTGGTCGAGGACATCAGGATGCGCTTCACGCCGGCCTTGGCCGCCTCCTGACACACCACACGGGTGCCGTTGACGTGGACGTCGAACATCAGGTTGGCGTCCTCGGGCTTGCGCGAAACCAAACCGGCCAGGTGATACACGTGGGTGACATCCTCCATGGCGCGCGCCACGTCCACGGGCGACGTCACGGTCCCGATCAAGACTTCCACGCCGTGGGCCTGCAGAGCGGGCGTGTCGAACAGCGAGAGCACCCGAATCTGGAAGCCGTCCACGCGCCGGCACAACTCGTCCATGAAATGGCAACCGAGGAAGCCGGTGGCGCCGGTCACCAGGATCTTCACGCCGGCCCCTCCGCGCTGCTCTTGCACTGACGCGTGCGGAACGGCGGCGGCGCGAGCGCTCCCAGCTTCTCCCCGTCCCAGGCTCCGCGCACGCTCGCGGCGTCGAAGCGTGGGGTGACCCCGTCGCGCAGATTCTCGACGATCCGCTGGGTCAGAGCCGAGCACAGGCGCCAGGATTCCTGGTGGGACAGACCGGCGGTGACGGCGCGCAGGAAGTCGATTGTCAGGAAGGGACCGAAGTACACGCCCAGATCGCGCTTCTTCGGAATGGTGTCGCCGACCGGCAAGGCGTCGTGTGCGCCCTCGATGTAGGCCGGCAGGATCCCCACGTCGGCACGGAGCGCCAGGTAGCCGAGGCTGGGCAAGAAATCCGACATCTCGCCGGTGCGCGACCGCGTGCCTTCGGGGAACAGCATCAGGCTCTTGCCGCCGCGGAGCACCCGCTCGGCGATGGCCAGCGACTTGCGAATCGAGCCGCTGCGCTCCATGGGCACGAGGTTGGTCAGGTTCTTGAAGTAGGCGCGTCGCCACTTGTTCTTGAAAAAGTAGTCCGCCGCGGCCAGCGAGGCCAGCTCGTGCCCCGCGTCGCCGAGCGCCACCTTCACGGCGCCCATGTCGAGGTGCGAGGAGTGATTCGCGGCCACGATGAAATTCGTGTGCTGCGGGATGTACGCCTCGCCGCGCACCTTGGTCTTGAGCGCCTTGGTGTAAAACCAACGCTGCGCCTTGGCCAAGCCGCGTTTGCCCAGCCGGGCCACCGGCGTGGGCAACTGGATGTCGTCGGCCTCGTCGTCGGCGGCCTTCTTGCCCTCCCGCTTTTCGAGCGAGGGCACATGCCGCCGGCCCATCACCATGTCGAGAAGCTCGCTCACGGTGCGCGCGTTCGCGAACACGGTTCCCTCCGGCACCTGCACGCCCGCGTTCTCGAACCCCGCCGCAAGCTCGTTGTACGTCAGGCTGTCGAAGCCGAGCTCGTCGAGCGCGCTCGTCATGTGCACCGAGGCATACGGCTTGCCGCAGGCGTCGGCCACGATCTCGAGGAGCCAACTGTGGCTGGCCTCGGCGTTGCGCGTGGCCGCGTCGACCTCCTTGTCGGCCTGCGCCCTGTCGAGCCGCGCGCGCAGCTCGGCCGCCACGTCCCGCCGCCGCACCTTGCGCGTGCTGGTGCGCGGCAGCTCGCCCTCCCAGAACTCCAAGGTGCGGACGCGCTTCCAGAAAGGCAGAGGCCCCGACACGGTCCGGAAGTGCGTCTCGATCCGACGTTTGACCTCGGCCGAGGAGAGCCCGGGCTCGCGCTCGAGGTCGGGCACCACCGCGCAGGCCACGTGCTCGGCCACGCCGTCCGGCAAGCCGACCACGGACAGCTCCTTGACGTAGGGGCAGTCCTTGTAGAGATCCTCGATCTCGTCGGGATACACGTTCTTGCCGTTGGCGTCGATGATGACGTCCTTGGAGCGTCCGACGATGTAGAGATTGCCGTCCTCGTCGAAGCGGCCCAGATCGCCGGTGTGGAACCAGCCGTCGCGGATTGCGCCGGCCGTGGCCTCCTCGTCCTGCCAGTAGCCGGCCATCACGTTCTTGCCGCGGGCGATGACCTCGCCCACGCCGGTGTCGTCGGGCTCGTGGATCCTGACCTCGATGCCGGCCAGCGGCTGCCCGACCGAGCCCGCGATGGGCTTCTTCTTCGGCGTGCTGACCGACAGCACCGGCGCGGTCTCGGTCAGGCCATATCCCTCGAAGAAATCGAAGCCCATGCCGTAGAAGGTCTTGAGCACGTCGGGTGGCAACGCCGAGCCGCCGCTGATCATGTAGCGGATGCGGCCGCCGAGCTTCTCGTGCACGGGCAGGAACAGAAGCATGCCGAGGTCGATGCCGGTGCGCGACCGCACCTCGAAATTGGCGTCGGCCAAGGCCTTGACCGCGGACTCGAGCAACTCGGACTTGTCCGAGAAGCGCTGGAGCACGCGGCGGCGCAGGGTCTCCCACAGGGCCGGAACGCCGACGATGGCGGTGATCTTGCCATGCTTGAGGGCGTGGTTGATGGTGTCCCCGGTGAGATCGGGGGTGTAGGTGACGCGCGCCCCGTGCGCGAGCGGCGCGAGCAAGCCGGCGGAAAACTCGAAAGTGTGATGCAGCGGCAGCACCGACAACATGCAATCGGAGGTTCCCAGGTCGAAGACGCGCGACAGCTCGGCCACCATGAAGGTGAAGTTGCGGTGGGTGAGCATCACGCCCTTGGGCGTGCCGGTGGTGCCGGACGTGAAGATGAGCGAAGCCACGGCGTCGGCGGCGTGTTTGCCGACGAGGGACTTGCGCCGCTCGTTCTCGACGGTTTCGTCGAGAAGCTCGAACACCGCCCCGAACGGCCACAGCGCGGCGGCCAGGCCCGCGGCGGCCAGGTCGCGGCCGAGAGTCGAGCGCTTGTCCAGGAGATCCTCGCCCAAGATGATTCCGACCGCGCCGGACGCGCGCGCGATGTTCACGATCTCGGCCGAGGTCGAATCGTGCGCCACCGGCACCGCGGTGGCGCCCGCCTTGAGAATGCCGAAGTAACACATCGGCCATTCCGGCGAGTTCTTGGCGAAGAGAATCACGCGATCGCCGGCCTTGATCCCCTGGCCCACCAGGAACGTACCGGCTCGCTCGGCCAGCTCGCGCAGATCGCGGTACGTGTACGATTCCAGCCGGCCGCCACGCTCCATGCGCAGGGCCACGCGCGTCTTGTGCAGCTTGGTCGTGGTGTCGAAGAGCTCGATCAGATCGCGGTAGGCGTACACGCTCTTGGGCTTGGGCGCATAGGTTTCGTCGAGCTCGGGCAGCACCCACTTCTGCAGACCGGGAAAGTGGATGTTCATGAAGTAGTCGTACCAGTCGATGGTCTCGGGCGACCAAGGCGCCAGGCTGCGCTCCGCCACGGGCACCCGCTCGCGCAAGGCGCGGATGTTGTCGGCGCGCAGGACGTACTCGTTGTCGAGGATGAACGGCCGGAAGAGATCGATATCGTGGCTTGCGTCCTTGGTGATGCGCTTGACCTCGTCGACTTTCTTCTTGACTTGGTCGACCCAGTCCGCGAAACGTCCGCCGCCCCAATGCGGGCGGATCCGGTCGAGCGCGTCGGAAGCCTTCTCGCTCATGCGGCTGACCAGCGGCAGGGACGTCCGGTCGTAGTCCTCGTAGCTCACCGGCCGGAACTCCATGCGGGCCGCTAGCTTGTTGAGCAACTCGCTGCCGCTTTCCTTGTTCTGGAAGCGACGCCGCTTGTAGAGCCCGGTCAGCGTGGTCACGCGGCCGATGCGCGAGGGGTTGAGATCGCCGCTCGCGAGCTGGTGCACCAGAGCCGGTTCCTCGACGCAGGCATGCGCCGCCACCATCAACATGCCGCCCGCGATGTAGTCCACCGGCACCATGTCGAGGATCAAGGATTCCGACACCGGCAGCTTGTTCTGCCCCTTGAGCGCGAGATAGACGAGCGGCGCCGAGGTCGTGAAGCCCTCGTTCCAGCCCCGGAAGGGATAGGCGATGGCGCTCTCGACGATGGCCGGCCGCACGATGGAGCGCACGATGCCGGTTTCGCGCGCCACGAGCTGGTCGCCGATGCTCTTGGTGTACGTGTAGATGTTCGGCCAGCCCCACTCCTTGGCGCGCTGGATGCCGCGACAGGTGAGCTCGCTGCGTATCCAGTCCTTGCGCTCGCGCGCCAAACCCATCTTGAGCGCGGCCTCGTCGTCGGGATCGCGCCTCGCCTCGCGCAGGAAGTCGCGTGCTCTCTGGCGCAGACGTGCCACCACCTGCGCGTCTTCGGCCTGGGCCCGCACCTCGGCCGCGATACGCGCGCAATCCGCGATCTCCTGCTCGACGTTGAAATGCGTCGCCGGCAGCTCGCGCCAGCGCGGGAAGTAGCCGTCCAGCTTCTCGCTCTCCCAGACCTCGCCGCTGCGGTTGCCCGCCACGAAGCAGGTGCTGGTGTGGAGCAAGGCCGGACGCCGCATGCGCTTGACGAAGGCGATGACGTTGCGGATCCCTTGCACGTTGGTGCGCAGCGCCGATTCGAGCGGCGGGTTGAAGGTGACCTTGCCCGAGGAGTTGATGACCACGTCGATATCGCCCGCCACGCGGGCCGCCTCTGCGTCCCCAAGCCCCAGGTTCGGCTCCGTGATGTCGCCGTCGACGACGCGCACCTTCGCCGCCAGGAACGCATGCAGCGCTTCCGAGCCGCCGTGCCGCTCGCGCAGGGGATCGAAGGGGTGCGACGTCACCACTTGATCCCAGAAGCGCGCCTCGCTGGAGGTGCCGGTCCCGCGCCGGACCATGACGTAGACGCGGCCGATGTCGGGGAAGCTGTGCAGGAGCATGCTGAGCAGCACCTTGCCGAGAAACCCCGTCCCGCCCAGCAAGAAGACGTTCCGGCCGCGGTAGATCTCGCGCAACGAAAGCACGGCAGCCGGTGTCAATGCGGGTTCGTTCATGGAAGGGTCGCGTGTCTATTCGACGTCCGCCATGACGATGGGCGGCCACTTCATCAAGGTGATCGACGCCGACGGCCCGACGAAGCCGCGCGCCATGGCGATGGCCTCGGTGAGCGACTCCGCGCGCTCCCAGCCCATCCGCGCCGGCACGTGCGCGTTCTGGGCGCCCGCCGCGATGATCTTGCCCACGTGCCGCCGGCCTTGCTCGCCCCAGTACCACATGAAGAACGGGTGCGCGCCGTGGTAGGCATTCCCGCGCCGATACATCTCGATGTAGCTCGGATTGCGCGCGAACTCCTCCTCGTACTTGCGTTGCAGCGTGAGCGCATCGCGCGTCTCGGGCAGCAGCCGGTTGAAGAACTCGATGTAGCTCGGGTGGAACTTGTGGTCGAACTCGTCGTAGCAGGGATGGCAGAGGATCAACGCCCCGCCTTTCCGCACGATCGGCTTGCCCCGATAGAAATGGTGGAAATACCCCAAGCCCATGACCTGAACCAGAATGGGGTTCATGATCGAGTTGATGCTGTAGGGCATGACGTAGGGAATGGGCAGGATCGCGATGTCGCTCTGGCCCTTGACGCTGACCATGTACTGCTCGTTGAGCTTGGCCACGATGCGGTCGTGCACCGGCTGGGTTTTGCCCGCGTAGCACGCGACGACGTCGTACTCCGAGGGAATCGCCCCGAAGATCTTGCGTTTGGCGGCCGCCGGCAGCTTGGAGAGGCCGAAGCGCAGGGCTTCGTATTTCATCCGGTCGAACTCGGAGAACTCGTCCTCGTTCCGGCCCAGGAAGTCGGTCGCGCTGGCGAACATGCGGTTGTTGAGCGCCGTCTCGATGTGAAACACCTTCATGTGCTGGTCGACGATCTCGCCCTGCCGGACGATCTGCGTGTTCAGCATCGAGTGCGGCGGATCCATCATGCTGTCCGAGGCCGCGATGGTTTCGGGATCGTGGTGCACGCGCACGCTCTCGTAGTCGCACAGGCCGACCGCCACCGACTTGTGGCCGCCGTCCATGGGCACCAGCGTGATGTTGACGTAGATGACGAGGTCGCTCTCGACGCAGCGGCGGTTGATGTTGATGGGCTCGCCGTGCGACGTCTTGCCCAGGTGGACGAGGTTGTCGGGCTCCTCGGCGTCGTGGTTGTAGTAGCGGTCGGGGTAGAAGGCGTCGAAGATCTTCTTGCCCACCATCCGCTTCATCTCGGGCTCGGTCATGAAGCGGTGCAAGCAGTTGGCGATGACCAGGTGCACGTCGTCCACGCCGTTGGCGTCGAGCAGCTCGAGCAGGATCTCGAGGATGGTCTGCCGGATGTCCGGCGTGCGCATGGGCGGCAACGGCAGGCTGATGTCGTCGAGCGCGATGGTCACGCGCATCCCCGGCGCCAGCATGGCGTACAGCGGATCCATGTCGATCGGGTGGTTGATGGCGTAGCGGACGGCCGCGCCCCGGTTGTTGAGCCCCTCGATGGGCGGCTTGGCGTAGACCACCCGCGTGCCGATGGGCAGATCCTCGGCCAGGATGTCCTCCCCCGAGAAGATGAGGCGCGGCGCCGAGTCGGTGTCGATGTAGACGACCTCGTCGCCCTCTTTGTGACGGGGGGTGGGGCCGCGCAGGGCCTTGGGTTCGCGCTTGCTCATCGTTCTTGCCAGTTGTCGGCCACCGAGGTTACCGCAGGTCCAGGATCGGCCAGTCGTGTTGCAGGGCTGTGTTTCTCAGCCGGAAGTCTGGGTTTGTCGCCGTCGGGTGCCCGACCACCGACAACATGGGTAGGTCGCTCATGCTGTCCGAGTAGCTATAGCACTCGGACAGGTTGAGCCCCTCCTTTTCGGCGTAGACGCGGATCCAGCTCGCCTTGGTCGCCGACGCCATCACCGGGGGAAGTAGACGCCCGGTCGCCTTGCCGTCCACGAACTCGAGGTGGTTGGTCACCATGTCGTCGAGCCCGAGGTGGCGCACGAGCGGCAGTGCGGTGAAGTCGACGGCGCCCGTGACCAGCACCTGGCGCAACCCGAGCTGCCGAGATTTCTCGATGAGCTGGTAGGCGCCCGGGTAGATGGAATCCTTGATGACTTTGTCGAAGAGCTCCTGCGCCAGGTAGCGCAGCCGATCCTCGGATTCCCCCTTGTACCTGCGGAAGAAGATCTGGTTGAACAACCGCCGGTCGAAGAAATCGGCGACCAGGAAGGCAGGGATACTCGCCACGGTTGACAGCGTGCGCGTGATGCTGCGCAGTATCCCCTGCTGGTTGCGCGCGTTGTACGCGTACGCATGCACGAGATTCGTGCGGCAAAGCGTGCCGTCCAAATCATAGAACGCTGCGGCGGCCATGGTTTCGAGAGGCAGCGTATATCATACGTGGCCGCGAGGTTCACACTTGACAGGGGGCAACGGACAAGAGCGCTCTCCTGTCGGAAGGGTTCACCACAGGGGACACAGAGGAGACAAAGGCCACAGAGGCCGGAGGGACGAGGGTTCCGGAACCGTGGGACCGGCCTCAACCAACGTATGCACCCTCTGCCGAGACTCGTTGTCGAGATCCGAACCCTTTCCTTCTCTGTGTCCTCTGTCTCCTCTGCGTCCTCTGTGGTTCGACCCCTGGCTACTTGACGTAGATGTCCGGTTTCGGCGGAGCCGCCATGCCGTTGCCGATGTGGAAGCCGGTGTGCGGCGGCTGGTTGTAGGAGGCCTGCTCGAAGCTCGTCTGCATGCGGTAGGTCGGGTCGTGCATCAAGGTGTAGATGCGGCGCTTGGTCACGTCCGTGGTGGTGTAGACGCGCAGGCCGCTGTTGTTCGATTCGCGCACCACCAGCTCCTCGCGCCAGTCGCCCAGCAAGTCCGCGGTCAGGGTCGGCGTGCTCTTGGTACCGTTGTTGCCCGAGCAGCCGCTGGCGGACAGCAGATTCGAGCCGGAGGTCGCCTTGCGGATCGTGGCCCCGTCTTGGAGCTCGCGCGACTCGTCGCCGTCCCAATAGATGAGGAAGTTCTGCATCGACGGCTCGCTCGACGACACCACCTTGCCGTCCGCGCAGGAGTAGAGCGCGCTGGAGGTCGCGCTCCACATCTCGGCCCCGGGGCTCGCGGGATCGACATCCTCGGCCACGCCGCGGCCGTTGTCGTCGCCGCCCGTGACGTTAACGTAGAACGAGCAGGTGTTGCCGTTGTGCACGTCGTAGCCGCCCACGCCTTCGTGCACCGTGAACACCGCGATGCCCTTGCCCACGACCAACTCGCCGACGTGCAAGGCATCGCCGTGCCCCTGGTTCGTCGTGCAGCGGAGGGTTCCGTCGCT
>JAFGPX010000179.1 GCA_016935975.1 Deltaproteobacteria bacterium | reverse complement strand
GCGCCCCAGTGGTGGCGCGACGCCAAGCTCGGCGCATGGGCCCACTGGGATCCGCAGTCCATGCCCGAGCAGGGCGACTGGTACGCCCTGCGCATGTATCAGCAGGGCTCGGCCCAGTACAACTACCACCTGAGCGAATTCGGCGATCCGTCCGAATACGGCTACAAGGAAATCTGCCGGGACTGGGTGGTCGACCAATGGGATCCCAACGCCCTGATGGATCTGTATGTCGAGATGGGCGCCAAGTTCTTCATGGCCATGGGCTCGCACCACGACAACTTCGACAACTTCGATTCGACCTACCAGCCTTGGAACTCGGTCCGGATCGGCGTGAAGAAGGACATCGTGGGCACCTGGGAGCCGATCGCGCGCGCCAAGGGGCTGCGTTTCGGGATCGGTTTTCACAACACGCCGGCGCGAACCTATGGCCAGTGGATGCCGGCCCGCTATACCAGCGGGGCGAAGGGACCCTTCGATGCGCTGCTGACCAAGGCGGACGGGGCAGGCAAGTGGTGGGACGGTATGGATCCGGTGGATCTCTACGGGCCCAAGCACAGCACCGACTGTGCGAACAACGCGTGCAACAACTCGGCCTTCGGCACCCAGTTCATGTACCGGGTCGACGACGCCATCAACAGGTATCGTCCCGACGTCGTCTACTTCGACGACCACGCGGGCGATTCCCAGGTGGACCTGGGCATCCACATGGGACTTGGCGCCATCGGCCCGACGATCGTGGCGAACTACTACAACAGGTCCTTGACCTGGAAAGAGGGCCCGGTGGACGTGGTCATGAACATGAAGGGCGTGGGCGGCCAGTACAACAGCTTCCAGAACAGCGCCTCCCTGCTGCCCTTCGTCGAGCGCGCCCTGGTCAGGAGCACCGAGGCGGCGACCGAGGCGCAGATCAGCGCCTATCCCTTCCAGACCGAGCTCGATATTCAAAGCGGGAACTGGCACTACAAGGCCGGGGCGGGGTACACCAGCGCCGCGAGCCTGGTGACCACCCTGATGCAGAACGTCTCCCGCAACGGAAGCCTGCTGCTCAACCTGACCCAGCACGGCCGCGGCAACCTCGATACCCAGTGCACCCAGATCGCCAAGGACATCGGCGCTTGGCTCAAGGTCAACGGCGAGGCCGTGTACGCGTCCCGCCCGTTCGAGGTCTGGGGCGACAATGCCGTCATCTACACCCGCGCCCAGGGCAACGTCTACGCCACCCTGCTCAATTGGAACGGCAGCGCGGTCACCCTCGCGGCGCTCAAGTCGGGCGGGGCAACCCTGGGAACCGTATCCAAGGTCGAGGTGCTCGGCGCCACAACGGAGATGACATTCGCCCACAGCGCCACGGGACTGACGGTGACGCCCAGTGGGTCGGTGCCGGCGCTGACCGGGATCTCCGATTCGCAGGTGTCCAAGACGCGCGTTCTGCGCATCACCCATGACAGGGGCTGGACGAACGACGACGATCCCGGTGTCGCATCGCCCGGATGGCTCCGCAAAGTCGGCCTGACCACCGGCGACTACAACAAGGACCTCACCACCAGCTCGACCGTCGGAGACACCTGGACCGCCACGTTCACCGGGACCGAGGTCGCGGTCTACGCCCCGAAGGAATCCGGGGCTGGCAAGATCGAGGTCCAGATCGACGGGGAAGCCAAGGCTACTGTAGATCTGGCTACATCCGGCGCGCGCCAGGCCCAACAGCTCGTGTCCGAAGTCACCGGCCTTGCCGCCGGACAGCACACGCTCGGCATCGTCAATCGCGGGCCCGGGCCGGTGGCCGTGGACGCCATCGTCGCGCGGTAGGTTTCCTGGGGCATCGACACGGAAAGGTGGGGTTCATGCCACTGCCCAACCGATGACGTTTGACCGGAGGGCTTCTCTGTGAAAAACCGAGTTCTTTCCTTGGGTGTCGCCGGTCTCTTTGCGCTCGCGGCATGCGGGACGAACGGCGCCGGGAAATCGACGCAGGCCGGCGGCGCCACGGGCAGCGGGGGCCAGGCCTCTGGCGGGAGCGGAGGAACCGGTGGAGGCACGGTCGCCTCGGGTGGGACGCGAAGCAGCGGCGGCGCGGGCGCGGGCGGTAGCGCGACGATCGCCGGTGGCGCCGGAGCTGGCGGGAGCACGACGAGCAGCGGCGGGACGGCTGCATCCGGCGGCGCGACGAACACTGGCGGCGCACCAACCGGCGGGGCTTCTGGCCAAGCCGGCAATCGGACGGGCGGCGCGGGGATGGGGGGCGCGGCCACGGGCGGCCAGGCCGGCAACCGGACGGGCGGGACAGGGATGGGGGGCGCGGCCACGGGCGGCCAGGCCGGCGGCGTCGGCGGCACGACGGCCTCCGGTGGCGGGGCCGGTGGCCAAGGCGGCGGGACCACCGCGCCGTCTACCTTCCGCAACACCTACGACGGGGCGCGCGAGACCACGGTGAGCTTCGACCTCGGATGGAAGTTCCACCTCGGCGACGCCAGCGGCGCGCAGGGCACGACGTTCGACGATTCTTCCTGGACGGCCGTGGACGTGCCGCACGACTGGAGCATCTCGCTACCGTTCAATCAGAGCTCTAAGGCAACCTACGAAGGCGGCTACCTCGATGGCGGCCTGGGCTGGTACCGCAAGACCTTCACCCTGCCCGCGAGCACCGGACAGAAGGTCTTCGTCCAGTTCGACGGCGTCTACATGGACAGCACCGTGTACCTCAACGGCACGCAGCTCTGCGCGCGGCCCTACGGTTACGTCTCGTTCGAATGCGACCTCGGCGCCAACGCCAAGTTCGGCGCGTCGAACGTGCTCGCCGTCAAGGTCAACCACCAGCAGCCCAGCAGCCGCTGGTACTCGGGAAGCGGCATCTATCGCCACACCTGGCTGAAGACCGTGAGCCCGGTTCACGTCGACTACACGGGCACGCAGGTGACGACGCCGACCGTCTCGTCCGGCAGTGCCACGGTGAACATCGCGGTCACCGTCAAGAACGACGCGACGGCCGAGCAGTCGGTGACCGTGGCGAGCTCGGTGCGCGACGCCTCGGGCGCCGAGGTGGCCAAGGGCTCCTCGGCCGCCACGGCGGTGGCGGCCGGGAAGACCGCCACCGTGACCCACACCGCGACCGTGTCCAATCCCAAGCTCTGGTCGCCCTCGTCGCCAAGCCTCTACTCCGTGTTGACCACCGTGTCGGTAGGCGGTGCCGTGGTCGACACCTACACCACCCCGCTCGGCATCCGCACCTTCGCCTTCGACGCGAACTCGGGCTTCTCGCTCAACGGCGTCAAGATGAAGCTGAACGGCACCTGCAATCATCACGACCTCGGCGCCCTGGGCGCGGCGGTCAACCATCGAGCCATCGAGCGCCGTATGCAGATGCTCAAGGAAATGGGTGCCAACGCCATCCGCACGTCCCACAACCCCCCCGCCCCCGAGGTGCTGGATTTCGCCGATCGCCTCGGCCTCATGGTCATGGACGAGGCCTTCGACTGCTGGTACGCGGGCAAGAAGACCTACGACTACGGACGCTTCTGGAACCAGTGGTACGACCAGGACGTTCAGGGCTTCGTGGCCCGCGATCACAACCACCCGAGCGTCATCATCTGGAGCATCGGCAACGAGGTCGCGCAGGCCGGGGACAAGGCGGCGGTGCAGAAGCTCATCACCTCGGTGCATGCCAAGGACACCACCCGCCCGATCATCCAGGGCTACGCGGCGTGGGTCGGCGTGGACAGCATCACCGGCCTCGAGGACCTCGTGGGCATCAACTACGACCCGAGCCGCTACGACTCGGTTCACACGGCGAATCCGGCGTACAAGATGCTCGCCAGCGAGTCGTCCTCCGCTCTGAGGAGTCGCGGCGTGTACAACAACCAGAACAACCAGCAGTCGTCCTACGACGACACCGCGGCCGGCTGGGGCCATACCGCGGAAACCTCATGGAAGAACGTCAATACCCGGGCCTGGATCGCGGGTGAGTTCATCTGGACCGGATTCGACTACATCGGTGAGCCGACGCCCTTCGAATGGCCGTCCAAGAGCTCGTACTTCGGCGCCATCGATACCGCGACCTTCCCGAAGGACATCTTCTACTTCTACCAGAGCAAGTGGAACGCCAGCGGCCCCACCATGGTCCACATCGTGCCCATGAACTGGACGAACTGGACGAACGGTCAATCGGTGAAGGTGCTGGTCTACAGCAACGCCGACAGCGTCGAGCTGTTCCTCAACGACAAGTCGCAGGGCTCGAAGAACGTGGATCCGAGTGTCGCCAAGCTGCAGTGGTCGGTCCCGTTCGCCTCGGGCACGCTCGAAGCCAGGGCGACCAAGGGTGGCGCGGTGGTCGCGAAGGACACGCTCAAGACCGCCGGGCCGGCGGCGGCCTTGGTGCTCAAGGCCGACCGCGCTTCGATTGCGGCCGACGGGCGCGACCTGTCGTTCGTCGAGGTGGACATCGTCGACACCCAGGGGGTCATCGTCCCCCAGGCCAAGAACCAGATCGACTTCACGATCAGCGGCCCTGGCGCCCTCGTGGGCCTCGACGGTGGGGATCCGACGAACCACGACTCCTACAAGGGCACGTCGCACGCCGCCTTCAGCGGCAAGCTGATGGCCATCGTCCAGTCCAGGACCACCGCGGGCAGGATCACGCTGAAGGCCACCTCCGGATCCCTGACCGGAAGCTCGGTGGATATCACCACGGAGGCACCCTAGCCACATCCGCCCCAGGGCAACGAGCGGCTCTGGTACGGAGGGTGATTCTCGGATGTTTCACCACAGAGGACACAGAGAACACGGAGACGGAGGGAAAGGGTTTTCGGATCCGGATCCGAACCCTTCCCCTTCCGGTCCGGCCTCTGTGTCCTCCGTGTCCTCTGTAGTTCAAACCGTTCGTTGCCCGTGTCTCACTCGGATGTCGGTCTTCATGCACAGATCAACTCGTTCACCTTTTCTCACTATGGGGCTGGTTGCTGCCGCTTTCGCGCTCGTGACGAGACCCGCGCCGGCGACGGCCAACGACGCCATGTTCCCGGCCCAGACCGCCGCGGCAAGCAGTATCGGCTGGAAAAACAACTACTTTGTCGTCAAGGGCAAGCCGGTGGTGATCTCGGCCGGCGAGATCCACTACGCGCGCGTGCCACGCGAGCTGTGGCGCGAGCGGCTGATCGCGATGAAACGCGCCGGCATCAACACCATCTCGACCTACTCCTTCTGGAACGCGCACGAGCCCGCGCCGGGCGTCTTCGAGTTCGCCGACAACCTCGACCTCGACGCCTGGTTCACGGAGATCGAAGAGGCTGGCCTCTACGCCATCGCGCGGCCGGGCCCCTACAACTGCGCCGAATGGCTGGCCGGAGGCATCCCCCAGTGGCTGACCGGCAAGGGCGTCGCCATCCGCAACGACTCGGCGGACTTCCTCGCGGCCGCGGATCGCTACTACGAGAAGATCGTTCCCATCATCGCCAAGCATCAGATCCACAAGGGCGGCAGCGTTCTGTGGATGCAGACCGAGAACGAGCACCCGAACGGCTGGGGCACCGAGGGCAACGCCTACCTCAAGCACCTCTACGACAAGGCGCGCGCCCTGGGGATGGAAGTGCCGCTTTACCATTCGGGCATGCACCACGCGACCGATCCGGCCGGCACCACGCCGTTTGGCAATCGGACCTATCCGTGGTTCTCCTCCGAGTTCTGGTGCGGTTGGTTCAGCCTGCCCTTCGGCGAAATGAACGCAAACGATCTCAACGTCCTGCAGCGCGGAGCGTGGAAAGTGCTCGCCTTCGGCGGCGGCGGCAACACCTTCTACGTGTCCCACGGCGGCACCAACTTCGGCTACTCCGGCGACACCGCGACCACCTCCTACGACTATCGCGCGCCGCTGGGCGAGTCGGGGCAGCTCCGCCAGGGCTACTTCGCCGTGAGGCGGGCCGAGTCCTTCGCGCGCGCCTTCGAGGCCCTGCTGGCGAGCTCACAGGACGGCGGCAACGTGGCCACCGTGTCGGGGGGACTCAAGACCTACGTGCGCAAGTCGCCGAGCGACGGCATCGTCGTCTTCCTCGACAACCAGGGGACAGGCTCCGTGCAGACCCAGGTCAAGCTCAGCAATCCGTCGCTGCAGTTTCCGGCCGGGAGCGCGCAGATCACCGTGGCGGCAAACGAGATCCGCCCCGTGGTGGCGTCCGCGCCCTGGACGGACAACGCGACGTTTTCCTACCTGGCGACCAGCATCCTCGGAAACCTGACGCTGGGAAGCAAGACGTACTACGTCTGCCACGGCCGCTCGGGCGAGACGGGCGAGATCGCGGTGCAGTACGGCAACGCCCCGAGCACCGCGCCGGCCACGCCGTGGACCTGGGACGCCTCCGCCAAGCTCGCGCGCGCGACCTTCAACTACCCGACCGGCGACACCATCACCGAGCTTTCCCTGGATTCCGGCGACGGCGCACAGGCGGTCTTCCTGGTCGTGGGCTCGTCCCTGGCCGACCGGACATGGGTCACGGACCAGGCGGTCTACGTGGGCGCGGCGTACGTCAATGACGATCTCTCCGTCGAGGTTCCCATGGCAGGCGGCAAGGTGGTGCTCTACTCCTCGGACGGTCGCGCGGAGGTGACGGTGCCCGCGGCCAGCGCGCCGCAAGCGCCGACCATCGGAAGCTGGAAATGGCGAGATGCCGCGGCCGAGGCCGCGCCGGGTTACGACGACTCGACCTGGACCTCGTCACCCGAGCCCCAGCCCTTCGGGGCCTACAACTTCCAGAACGGCTACGGCTGGTATCGCGCCAAGTTCACGGCGGCACAGGCGGGCAACGTGACGGCCAGCCTGGGCGGCGTGCGCGCGTCCGCGATGGCGTTTGCCAACGGCGCGAAGGTGAACGTGAGCAACAACGGCTTCAGCTTCAGCTCGGTAACGGGCGAGAACACGGTGGCGATCCTCGCGAAGCACGAGGGACTGGACAAGATGTACAACGTCACCGGCGCGACCGGGACCGGGCAGTACGCCGGTATCTGGGGCGGGGTCAGAAGCGGCGGCGCCGCGCTCGCGTCGTCGTGGAAGTTCCGCGGCGGCCTAGGCGGCATGGACGAAACCGCGGTGGTCGGGTTGGTGAAGAACTGGACGGACTTCCTGGGCGGCGCGTGGGCGGACAGCCAGACGACCAAGAGCTGGCCTGCTTTCTGGCGAGGGACTTTCGGCAGCCCTCTCAAGGACGGCGTGTTCGCGACCGTGGGGCTGCGCACGTCGGGCTTGTCGTCGGGATCGGTCTGGGTCAACGGCCACAACCTCGGGCGCTTCTCCGGCAACACCCTGCTCTACTTGCCCGAGTGCTGGCTTGGCGCGGACAACACGGTCGTGATCTACGACGCTTCCGGCAACGCGCCCACGAACGTGAAGCTGGAGTACATCGAGACGCGGGCCCGCTCCGGCGGCGGAACGGGTCCTGGCGGCACGGGCGGCACGACCGGCTCCGGCGGCGGCACCGGCTCGGGTGGGGCGACTGGCTCCGGTGGGACGACGGGTACCTCGGGGTCGGGTGGAGCCGGCGGCGCGGGGGGACGGACGGGCTCGGGAGGGTCCGTTGGCGGGAGCGGTGCGGGCGGTAGGCGTGGATCCGGCGGTGCGAGCGGCCAGGGAGGGACGGCGGCGGGCGGATCGCCCGGAAGCGGGGGTGCGGCCTCCGGCGGCACGGCGGCCGCCGGCTCCGGCGGCTCCATCGGCTCGGGCGGCACCCGTGCCGCGGGCGGCGCCGGGGGCCAGAGCCTCGCGGACACGGGCGGCAGCGGCGTGGCCGGCGCAGGAGGGAGCGGCGGCGGGGCTTCCGGCCACGCCGGAGAAGTCGCCGGCGGTGAAAGCCAGTCCTCCGGCTGCTCTTGCACGCTGGCTGGGCACACGAACCGGTTTGGCGCATGGCTCGGCTTCGCGTTCGCCCTGTTCTGGTTGCGGCTGCGCAGACGCCCTTCGTGCGGCCGACCGCCGGGCGGCCGCAGGCGATTCGTGGCGGGGGCGCCTACCCATTGAGAGCATCGGCAGTGTCTACGGTAAGCAAGGCCAAGACGGAAGGAAGGCACTCGCGGCACCATGAAGTATCAGACCGTCCTCGCAGGCATCTTCTGGTTCGCGGCGGCCGACCTCGCGGCATGCGTGCAGAGCGACGGAGGTGGTAGGACGACGACATCGGGGGACGCCGGTGGCAACGCGTCGGGCGGTACGACCGCTTCGGGTGGCACGACCGGAAGTGGGGGCAAGGCCGCAGGCGGCACGACGGCCTCGGGCGGGACCGCATCCGGCGGCACGACGGCGTCTGGCGGTGTCGCCGGGGGTAGCTCGGGCGGCACCGGGTTCGGCGGCAGCGGCTCGGGTAGCGTCATCCCGACCGGCGGCGCGACCGGAGGGGCGGCTGGCACCGGCGGCGCCGCCACCGGCGGAACCCGCACAACCGGCGGTACCTCGGGCACGTCGACCTCCGTTCCCCTAGTCGTGGACAAGCCGAGCACGGACACCACCTGGAGCCAGGGACTGAAGACGGGCGCGAACGGCCCCATCCCGTGGATCGTCGTGGACCAGTTCGGTTACCGAACCGCAGCTCAAAAGGTGGCGGTGATCCGCTCGCCGCAGACCGGCTACGACACCGCGGCGGCCTTCACGCCCGGAACCAAGTACTCCGTGGTGAGCAAGGCCACCGGCCAGTCGGTCAAGGACGGCGCGCCCGTGGCGTGGAACAGCGGTGCCACCGACACGTCGTCCGGCGACAAGATCTGGTGGTTCGACTTCTCCGACGTCACCGCGCCCGGCACCTACACCGTCGTGGACAACGACAAGAACGTCCGCTCGGTCGAATTCGAGATCGACGACAACGTGTACCGCAGTGTCTTGAAGCACGCCGTGCGCACGTACTACTACCAGCGCGCCGGCATCGCCAAGACCGCCGCCCATGCCGGCGCCGACTGGACCGATGGCGTCTGTCTCATGGGCGAGGGACAGGATTCCGAGGCGCACGCGTGGCTGGCCAAGACGGACGAGACGCAGGTCCGCGATTTGCGCGGCGGTTGGTTCGACGCTGGCGACACGAACCGGTACACGGCCTGGGCCTCCGGCACCGTGATCACGCTCCTACATGCGTTCGAGGAAAACCCATCGGCCTTCGGCGACGACTACGGCATCCCCGAGTCGGGCAACGGGATCCCGGACCTGCTCGACGAGATCAAGTATTCCATCGACTGGGTCGTGCGCATGCAGAACAGCGACGGCTCCCTGCTCTGCATCCTGGGCTCGGACGCGGCAAGCCCGATTTCGGCCGCCACCAAGCCGAGCTACTACGGCCCGCCCACCACCAACGCGAGCCTGGCGGCCGCCGCGATGTTCGCCTACGCCAGCAAGATCTACGGCGGCCGCTCGGAGTCGAGCCTGAAGACCTTCGCCGCCGACCTGAAGTCGCGGGCCACCAAGGCGTGGACCTGGGCCAGCGCGAACCCGAGCGTCATCTACCACAACAACGACGACAGCAAGCAGCCCGGCTCGGGCGGGCTCGGCGCAGGAAACCAAGAAGTCGACGACAGCGGGCGGCTCCACTCGAAGTTCCTGGCGGCCGTCCACCTCTTCGACATCACGAGCGAGGACACCTACAAGAGCTTCGCCGAGTCGAACTGGAACAAGGTCCTGCCCTCCGGCCCGAGCGAATGGGAGATGGAGCGCGCCGATGCCGTGATGCACCTAGCCCAGCTACCAGGCGTCACCGCCAGCGTCGCCTCCGCCATCACGAGCCAGGTGACCACCA
This sequence comes from Deltaproteobacteria bacterium, assembly GCA_016935975.1. Classification (GTDB taxonomy): domain Bacteria; phylum Myxococcota_A; class Polyangia; order Fen-1088; family Fen-1088; genus Fen-1118. Next base: position 94 of record JAFGPX010000179.1, on the reverse strand, counting down.
ACGTCGGCAACCAGCTCTCCGCGGTCACTAGCAGCAAGGATCCCTACCGTGCCTACCTCAAGGACTACACGTGGGGCAGCAATCAAATCAAGGC
>JAFGPX010000178.1 GCA_016935975.1 Deltaproteobacteria bacterium | reverse complement strand
GGGTGGCCGTGCCGGTCACGAACCACCGGCACGAGGAAGAACCTGTCGTAGACGCCGAGCACCGGCTCGGTCAGCATCAGGTTGGCAGGCCAGCGCCCGGCCTTGGGCGCGAACGGTGCCGCCTCTGAGGGATCGCTGTCCAGTGATCGGTCGAAGACGCCTGCGCGACGGTGCCCGTGACCGCGAAGCGTATCGATCTTCTTGGTGTGCGCGCGGTCCTCGTCATCGACGAACTCGAGCCTGGCCCGGTCGATGTTCATCGGCAGCTTCGGGCCCGGCTTGCGAGCGATGAGAATTGGGTGGTGCGCAGGCTTGAGCCGGTTGGGGCTTGGCGGCCTCCCGGTGGCGTAGCCCCAGACGAGCATGTCCTCAAACTCGAACCCCGCGGCCAGGATCGATGGGACCATCAGGTGGTAGGTCTGGGCAGCGCAGATCACGACGACAGCGGCGCCCGGCTTGAGGACGCGGAAGATCTCTCGCCAGACATCCATCGACGGCAGAACGTCCCACGCTTGCTGCCGAAGAACGCCGTGAGGCGGATCGGTCACGCAGCCGTCGATGCTCTCGGGCTCGAGGGTGGCCAGGACCTCGGAGGCGTCGCCCTCGACGATCCGAATGGCGTCGCAGGCGGGGACGACATCGTCGGGGAGGGCAGGGGCTGCCGCGGCGGTCGGTGCCGCCGCTGCGTCTGGGTCAGATTCGCCTCCGTCGTCGCCAGCCGGAGCGCCTCCAGCGGCGCTGTCGCCGCCCCCTCCACGGCTCTCCGCCCCGGTCCTGGCCTCCTGCCGGTGCGGGGCCCGGTCATGTGGGCGCACTCGTTGGGCGGGGCGAGCGGTGCACCTCGCGGGCTTCGTTGGTGCCGGCGCGGCTCTACGCTGGGCCTCCTCGGCCGCCCGCGCGGCTCGTGCGCGAAGCTCCGCCAGGGAGCGATCCGCCTCCTCCTGCGCTCGCTCGATATCTGCGTCGCTGGCGCCCTCTCGGTCGAGATCCCCGACGCGGTCGAGGAGCGTCCAAGTGTCCCACACGTGCGGGTCCTGGCGGATGTAGTCCTCAAACGGATCCGGAGGGGGGAGATGGATGATGCTCATGTCCTATCCTTCTGTTTGGCCACGTTTTCGGCCATCTGCAAGCCATTGGTGACTTCTCCGGCAACGCCTCCCCCCCAAAGCGCGATCGACGAAAGCTCTTCGCGAAGATCGTCAGGATCGACGTGGAGGTAGTGTCTTGCTGTTGTTGCGGTATCGCGATGTCGAAGAAAGCGAGCCGTCTTTTCGATCGATCCGGTCTGCGCAAAGACAATCATACCCGCTGCGTGGCGCGTGGAATGGATGCCGTAGTGCTCCGGCAAACCGAGTTCGCGCAACAGCTTTTTCCATCGCAGGCGCAACGCCGAGAACGAAAGAAAACCGCCCTGCGGTCCGGTCGCGCAGAAAAGGGGCGCGTCCGCGCCAAGTGATTCGCCCCGCGCTTTCTTCAGCTCAAACCATCGCCGAAGTAGGGCGACAGCCTGATCGAGCAGCGGGACGTAGTTTCTGATGTTGCCCTTGCCAGTCGTCCACAATTTCGCATTCAGAAGATCCACATCACCACACGTTGTGCCGCAGAACTCGAACCGCCGAAGCGCGGTCAGAAGCAGGAAGAGGAAAGCAATTGCATCTCGGATCTCGATCCAGATGCGATCCTCGCGAAGCATCGCCGCGTCGCTTGTCGCGTTCGCGACCTTTTGTTGAAGATCACGGTAGATCCGTGCAACGGTGTCTTTCCTCGGGCAACGCCTCTCCTCGATTGCGCTCAGGTCGCGCAACTCGTGCTTGGATTGCGAGCGTGGGCGCTTCGCCATTATGCGGCCCCCCTCACCAGAACCGCGATTCTGGGCACCCTTGTACCACCATGGTGGTGCGCACGGCTTCCTGTCATCGCGGCCCTCCTGCGTTCTGGACCCTCGACCGGTTCTTTCCCGAGAGCGCCTCGTGCATCCGCCTCCTCGCCTTGCCGTACCCGCGTAGCCAGCCCTCGATGAACCCCTGATCTGCGAGTGGCACTGAACGTCCCGCTCTCGCTGCGATGGCGTCCCTCAACAAGATGCGCACCAGCGCGCTCTCGCTGATGTACTTGTTCGTGTCCTTGGCCGTCTTCAACTGCGCGGCCAAGCTGCTGGCAAGCTCACGGTCGAGCCTCACCTGGATGATCCCGCTCTTTTTCATCGTCCACCTCCTCGAGTTGCAGGGGATCTGCGCTCGAGCCGAAGCGCAGCCGATTTCTTGCCACCCCGACTTCCGAGGACCGACACGATCTCGCCGAAGGGAACCCCGAACTCGTCAGATGCCATATGAGCGGCGTCGAGAACGGACTTGCCCTCTGTGCGCATCAGGTGCGATGCATAGTCAACGGCCTCTTCAAGTAGTGTCTTTGCCATGGTCCTCTACTCCTTGTTCCTTGCTCTCTGCCCAAGTGGAACGAATGCTTGCCTCGACCACGATCGGAACCGCCGTCACGAACCGCTGCATGCCCTCGACCATGCTTGCCTCGACGACCTTCTCAACCTCCTCCGCGCGATCGATGGACGCCTCCACCAGGACCTCGTCGTGGATACAAAGAACAAGCCGTGCTCCAAGCGCTGGGAGCCGCTCATGAAGAAGAACCAGGGCGGCCTTCATGCCGTCGGCGGCGGTACCCTGCACCGGGGTGTTCAGCCGTTCGCAATAGCCCTCCGTTCGAATATCGAAACGTTGCAGGCGACCGCTCGCAGTCCTCACCTCCAACGGCATCTGCGCGCCAATGTCTTGCTGCCAGCGCGCAACACCGGGGTGTGCGCGCCTGTACAACGCCTTGAATCTCTCTGCCTCAGCGTTTGAGAACGACAAACCGTAGTCGCTGAGGGCGTAGGAGACGAAGCGATCAGCGCCCATCCCAAAGGCGAAGCCGAAGTTCACAGCCTTCGCTTTTTGTCGATCCTCCTTGCGCACCTGCGTTTCGTGAACGCCAACCATCGCCGCAGCGGTTCGCCGATGTGGGTCACCGCCCGTGCCAAATACCTCCAGCAATCCAGGGTCCTTGGTTATCTGGGCCAGCACGCGGAGTTCGATGGCCGCGTAGTCGGCACACACGAAGAGGTATCCAGGGTTGGGAACTACGGTCTTACGAACGGCCGCGGCCTTCGGTAGCGAGAGGAGAGGTGGGTCGCTGCAGCCAAAGCGGCCCGTAGGTGCAGCGAGAGGATTGAAGTGAGCATGGACGCGGCCATCACCACGCAGATCCAACGCCGATGCGACGGCCTTCCCCTGGTTCCGCACGAAACCCACGGCTCTACGGTAGTCGAGCAGCGCCGCGACCGCTGGCCTGCCACGAAAAAGGGCGAGTGCTTTTGCCGAAGTGGATTTGGCGGGGATTCCGTGTCGAACGAGGGCTTCGCGCACTTGCTTGGGCGAATCGGCGTTCGCGATACCTAGTGCCGAGGTGGCGGTGCGCCCTAGTTTCTCGGCCTCCGATGTTCGCTCGGCGACAAGCGTCGCCCAGGCGGTGCGGTCGAAACCAACACCGACGTGCTCCATCTCAACGACAACTGGGATAACCGCAAACTCTAAAGCCGCGACACGCCCAAGACCGGACTCGGCAAGCGCGGACTTGAGCTTTGCCTTCAGCAAAGGGAGCACGGCTACGTCGCGAACCGCGTACTCGATTTGTTCCTGAGACAGCACACCGGACCAATCCGACTTCTGCAGGTCCTTTGGGAGATTGATCTGCAGGTGGCGAGAGCAGACGGCGGCGAGCGCGTGGTAGCCTTTCTCCTTCAGGTGGGCCCCGGCGCTGTGCAACTTCGCAGCGGTCATGGTGTCCCAAACGCGGCTCGCGCGAACGCCAAATCTGTGAAGAAAGCCAAGGTCGAACTGGAGGTTGTGGCCGAGGAGCTCCACCCTGCCGAGCGCTTCAGCCACAGGGCCTATGCCGCCCGTCTGGAAGAGGTCGACCACCACAACCTTGCCGTCGGGCATCCCGAGTTGCAGGAGGCGTGGCCGATCCTTGTGGGGATCCAGGCCTGTTGTCTCGACGTCGAGAGCGACCATACCCGCGCCGGCTACCGCGGCAGCCACAACGGGCAGGCCAGCAGCGTCGCAGACCAATTGATACTCAAGTGGCGGCAACTGCGCCCCGGTGACGATCCGGGGCGCGCATCCATCACCGGGGCGGGGATCCTGCTGTGACTCCGCTGAGTTGAGCGGCGGAGCCCCGGCGCCCCGGTCTTCCCCGGCGCGAGAGCTGTTCCTGGGAGATTGATCTCGCTCTATTCGCTGCGCTGCGCCTTGGGGCGAGAAGTTGGCCATACACGAGGCTGCTTCACCCGCCGGGGCGGCGGGGCGGGAGGAGGAGGAAGAGCTAACTAGTTGATCTTCTTCTTCTCCTCCCCCCGTTGCTGCGGCTGCGCGCCCCGCTTTGTTCGTTTCGCGCCCCGGCTCACCTCTAGTCTGCCCCGCTTCGCTGGACTCCTCCCCACCCTGGGATGGCCCGCTTGGTGCTGGCGCCCCGCCTTCCGGGCCGCCCGAGGGCTCGCCAAGCCCGAGCGCCTTGAGGGCCATGATGATCACGCGTTCGCGCTTGCCTCCGCAAACGCGCTTTGCGGTTGCATGCCCGTCGTCGCCGGCGGAGATCGCACCTGCCGCCCGCAGCCGGGACCAGAGCGTCGCCTCTTTGAGCGGCATCGACACACCGGCCCCACGCATGGCGCTCACCACGGCCGCGAACGTCGCCTCGGGCAGCAGGTAGGCCGCGTCCCCATCGAGCCAGCCGATCTGTTGGGTCGCGCCGACCGGAAGCAAGGGCTGCTTACGGTCGGTGGCAATCTCCACCTTGCCCTGCGCGAGCAGTGTTCGGAGCCAACGCAGAAACTCCTCCGTCGGGTTCTCGTCGGCGACCGTCTCGCCCTGCACATCGCCAAGTTGACCAAGAATGACCATGGCCTCCTCGACGAAATGCGCAGCCTCTCGTCGGTTCATCACGCCGAGAGTCGCACTGAAGTCACTGAACAACTCAATCCCGAGCGCGAGGTGTGCCAGGGCTTCTGGCGTGCGCAGGTGAGTCTGGCATCGCTCGAAGTCGGATCGCAGAACCGCGAAACGTTCTCGCAGCCGCTCACCCACGGTGTTGTACTGCGGACGAAGCCAATCGATGAACGCTGCCATCGCGTGGGGTAGTTGGCCCTGCTGAGCCTGCAACTCCGAGAGCACGGCTGTGTTGACTTCTGCGCGCTCGAGATGAAGCGGGAGGATTCGCGCGAGAATCGACTCGCCATTGGGCAGATCCTCGCCGGTAGAAATCATCAATCCGCGCGGGGGGCGTTCCGCGTGTTCGGTGAGATCCGCCCGCATGCGCGCCCGGCCAGCGTGATTTCCAAACGACCTAATAACGAGCTCGGCCTTTCTACGCAATTCGTCCCTGCTATCGCCGGCTCGTGGAGCGTAGTCGTCCAGTGTGTACAACACATCCTTCGCCGAGGATCCGGTGAACTCGATGTGCGCAAAGGTGTCGTGCCATGCGGCGGGCATGGCGTTGCGATCGAACTGTCCAAAATGCGCCAACGCAAGTGCGCTGATGGTCGACTTCAAAGAGCCCGTCTTGCCGCACACCCACACCACGCTGTCGCAATAGAGAATTGACTGCACAGGAGCACGATAGACCGCCGCGAACAGCGGAAGGATGACCCTTCTAGGTGCAATATCGAGGAACCGGAGGGAGGTCCTGAGAGCCGTCGCTGGGTCTTGCGGCGGCCACGGAAGGCAGTATCGTGAGAGGCGACCAGAAAGCCTTGTCTGGATCCCCCCAGCTCCGATGGCGCCGTTTGCGTTCAGGAAAACAGGTTGCCCGTCGATGAGACGCCACCCGGTGTGCGAGTATGTCCGCAATACCTCTGGGTGTGACATCTCCTGAATGGCGGCGCGTAGGTGTTCTGCGGTGCCGCGGTCGGCGCTGACAATTGCGCGACTGCCCCACTGCTGCATCGGCCAGAGCCCAGTGCAGAACTCATCGGGGGTGAGCACAATCCGCTCCAGAGCAATGTCGCCGGCAAGACGGCCGTCAACCTCGAAAGTGCGGCTTTCCGATACACCGTCATCGGTGACCACTTCCCGTTTGATCGAGGCAGTGAAGTTGCATAGCGGGGTGGAGATATCCCCCACCTCTCCGTCCCGGAATGTGTGTTCGATTCGGCAGATTGCTCCTTCACGCACCTCATATTGACTCGCGATCTCGCCTTGGGGGCGTTCGCCGGCGTGGGCGTCTCGGAGTTTCCGAGCAGCACGTGCCATGGCCGAGTCGAACTCCTTGAGGGTAACGTTCGCGCAAGCCTTTAGGGCGTCACGAACACGCTTCTTGCACGCTGGTCCCCGTTCGTGGACCGCGAGAAGGAAGGGCAGGTCATCAAGTAGCTCTGGCGCAGTGTCCGCTGACGCGAGCTCTGCTCTCGTCACTGGATCTGCTGGAAATGCACCCTGGATGACCTCCTTCAAAGCGTCTGGTCCGGTCGCGGCAAGGAAATCGTCGGGCCCCTGCTCGCGTCGGTTGGCGGTCCGCGGTAGTGACGCGATGGACACCTTGGCCCCACTTGATTCCAGTGCCCATGCAAGGCGCCCCTCGTCGCGGGCGACGCACGGGTTGGTCATTCTGTTTGAATCGAAGAGAACGACAAATGCTCGCTCCGCCACCTCGACGCGTGACCAGGAGTCGTTTAGGCGCCGCGTATGGCCGGTGCGGGTCAGGGTAGTTGGTGTCCCGCCCAGACCTAGCGCTGGCATGCTGAGGCTGGCAATAGCAAGAGCCTTGATCGGCGATTCCATGATGATGGTGGGGGACTCCCTTGATGCAGCCTGCGTGACTGGCGCGATGTAGATGGGCACTTCACGTCCAGCTTCGCAAAGGTATCGAGCGCCACCGTCCGCGTTGTCCAGTCGAACGCGCCAAGTGTGTGGGATTACGTCCTTGTATGGGATCGCAAGGCCACTGCTCGAGAGCGGTTGTTTGCGACCTAGCAAATGTCCGCCTTCTTCGGCCGTGACGCTTCGAAGGCCAGCTTTGAGGGCGACGTCAATGGGGACGGCACGGGCACGGAGATAGTCGAGGTGCTCAGATCGGAGTTGCCCTGGGCCGGTTTGGTTGCCGCCAGCGCCAGCTGTGTTACAGTTATCCTGTGGGGTCGGTGTCATGACCACCGCCTCCTTGAGCGCCGTCCTTGCAGGGACGGCGTTCGTCTGTTTGCGTCGTAGTTATAGGAGCGCGCAGCGCTTTACTATCCAATCCCCCCGGAACCTCCCTCGGCGAGCCGGGCCCCAGCGACACGTTGCTCTTCATGGGCGTTCGTTGGGCCAGCCTATCCAGCTCATCAAGACGAAACCTCAGCCGCCGTTGGCCGAGACGGTAAGCAGGCAGCTCCTTTCGCCGTACCGCCTCGTAGATTGCGGGGACCGTGAGGTTGAGAAATCGGGCGGCCTGAGGAGCACCGACAAACGGCTCGTGCTGGGGCATAAATCGGCTTTCAGCACAAAGACCTCCCGAATGTCAAATTGCGTGCACGGGCGGCAAGCGGCCATACCGCCAGGCAACTGGAGTGAACTCCGGGAATCGGCTGTAGCCTTGCGGCATTAGCTTCGATGGGCTTCGGCAAGTGATGTGATTCACGCTGCATACTGGCATAGTTGCAGCCGCAGGCGTGTGCGCACCAAAGTGAGGCGCCGATGCACCGACACCCCGAGTGACCGACACTCCCCACACTGGGCGGTCGAACGGTAGATTGAGGCTTTACGTGCCCCACGCGGGTTCTGGACCAGTTCTCTGGAAAAAGGGATTTGTTTGATACTTAATGTGGGGTTTCTTCAATAGGGTGGAATGACATATTCAACACTTGCGGGTGACACCATAGGCCTTGGCCGCCAATAATGCAGGGCTTATTGCGTATGGCGCAGTGACACCCGAGGACTTATTGCCCCCTTACCTATGGTCTTTCTACGATCCAGGTGTGTTTGGTGGGCTTCGGATGTCTGAAAGGCCATTCCCGACCAGCGGATGTCAGGGCTTGGGCCACAGCCGGGCGCGCCGAGCTGACCATGGTGTTTTGGCCGGCAACCGTGCTTGGCAGGAATGCGCTACTGCTCTCGTCCGTCCTCCACGCCCCCGCTGCTGGTCTCTTCGAGCCCAAGACCGGCAAGCCCGGGGCGTCACAAAATGCCACCATCCCGATGCCCGCGGTCTTGCTCCAGCTCGTCATGCCCCCGCCGGCCGCCCCGGCCTACACCCCGGGCGCGCTCACGCCGCCCGCGCCACCCGACCCCTCCGAAATCAGCACACCGCGGTAACCGCCGCCGCCAGCCCGGCGAGGCCGACGGGAGTGTGGTTCACGGCCTTCCCCATACTCGTGACCACGCAGACGCCGAGCCGGAGCAGGCCGCAGACCTGCACGCCGGCGGCAGCACAGGCAACGTGCAGGCCGTCTTGCGGCCACCGCCCCCAAGAACCCCTCGGCGGTAGGTGTCCACATGCACGCCCATGGCCGTACTAGGCACCATCCATCGCGTCCACGAGCTCGCCCACGCCGCTTGCGGTGCCTAAGCTGTCCCCACCCCCTCCGGGCACGATGGTCCTACCCGCCATGACCAAATGCGCGGGCACCGAGCTTGAGCCCGGGGCGAACATCGTGCCCGGGGACCGGCCAACACCTAGCGCACGGCGGCCGGCAAAGACCACCGGCAAGGTGCAGCCCCCCAGGCGCCGGCCTCCGTCTGGAGGTTGCCGTCCCTGCTGGACCGCGGCGCAGCCGAATCCGCCCGAGGGCATGGGCTGAGGCGAGCCGCGCATGCCCGTGGACGGCGCGAGCAGCGCGCTCGCGGTATCCACGGCCACCGAGTAGCTCGCGGGCGGCGCCGGTCGGTGGTCAAGTCGAGAGGGATGGGACGAGGCGAGGATCTGGCACCGCGCCAACCAACTGCACGAACTCGGACTTCAAATGGCGGACGGGAACGTCGCCTCGGCGGGCGCGGCCGTCGCCTGAGGCCGGCTGGCCTTTTCTCGCATGGCGAGCGATTGCCGGTACTCCTTGGCCTCCGCCAGCTTCGTCAGCTCGATCTTCAGGCCCTTCTGGTTCACGAATTCCTCGAGTTCCCCTATCGTGACCGAGAAGAACTCCTTCCTCGGGTTGACGAGATTCAGTCGCCGGGTTTCCAGGAACCGGTGGAACTCACTCTCCAGTGCAGGGGCATCCTCGGCATAGACCATTGCGTGGACATCGAACTCGAATGGTACGGATGCGTCTCCGAGTTCCTTCACACGGTCGAGGGGATTCAACCGGCGTGTCATTCCAACCTTGAACACAGTTTCACCGAACGAGCCGATGTTGGAAATGATGTAGACATGCCCTGAGCGAGTGAGCTGCGCCATGGAATTGGCCCTCTCCTTCATCTCGCTCGCCTTGTGCAGAGCCGTATCCAAATGTTGGATCTTGAGCTTCAGCTCCTCCAGCGCCTCGCCCTTCGCCTTCGCAAGTTCTGCTCGAGCTTTTTCGAGAGCCTTCTGGTACCGCTCCTCCTCCTCCTCCGCTTCCTGCTTGGCGCGCTCGGCCTCGCGTAGCGCTTTCTCCTCCTCGCGCATCCGCTCCTTGATCTGCCGCTGCTCCTCGGCTTCCAGGTGCTTCCTTTCCTCCATCTCGTACTCGAGGCGGAGCTCGGCCAGCTTCAGGTCTCGATACTGAGGCGTGATCGACATCTGCATGACACCGCCAAGCTCGTTGATCGCCTCGTGCGCCTTGGTGATGCGCTCCTCCATCTTGGTCACGTTGTTCCACCTGACGCGGGCGATCGCCGAGTCGCACTCGCCGTTGAAGGCGCGGAGCATCACCTTCAGGTATTGCTTCTGCATCCTCGCGCCTTCCTTCTTGCTGCCACGCACCTCCCATTCGTGCGCGCACACGCCGGCGCGGCCCACCTTGATCAGATCCCTCTGCGCGGCCCTAAGCGCATCCAACTCCTGCTTGTATTTCTCTGACGAGTCGAAGTCATAGTGGGGTTTGTAGATGCCAAACGAGATGTCCTCGATGTTCTCCTCGAGCAGCGCCACCTCCTGCCGGAGATGATCGTAGACCGCCTTGGATGTCGCGT
>JAFGPX010000022.1 GCA_016935975.1 Deltaproteobacteria bacterium | reverse complement strand
GCCCCGAGGCCCTGGTCTGCGCGGGCATCGTGACCGTGTACGTGGTCTTCGTGGGCTCGATGCTGCCCTACATGGCGCGCGGCGGTTGGTCGGCGGGGCCGCGGCAGCTCGTCGGCATGCTGCCGTTTGCGACCTGCCTGGCCGTCGTGGGCTTCGAGCTGGCCGGCCGTCTCCTGGCCACGCGCGTGTTGGCCTACGGAGCTGTGCTGTCGAGCGCGGTGGTCTTCTTCGTGGCCGCCACGACCTACCCCCATTGGCCCGACACCCTCAAGAATCCTCTCTACGAGCTCAGCTTCCCGCTTCTGGCCCAGGGCTATGCCGTGCATTCCGTGGGAACCTGGATCGGGCTACGCGGCCTGTGGTCGCTCCTGCCGCTCTATCTATTTGCCTTTGGCTGGACCGCCTACCTGCTGGCGCGCGGGGTTCGCCGGCGATTCGTCGTGCTCGCTCTGGCGTGCAGCCTGGCGGCCGGCATTGTGGCCTCCTACGGCCGTTTGCCGAGAACCGGCCCCTATGCCGACCGTGCGTGGGGTTGGGCCGTGGCCACCTGGGAGCCGCCGCGCCGATGAGGGCGACGGACGCTTCGGCCGAAGCAGGCGCGCTGCGCGCGGCTGTGGAGGGTTCGCCGGAAAAGCCGAGCGCGAGACGCCCAGACCCGCCGCTAGCCCGCCGTCTGCCCGGCCTGCGTTGGCGGCATTTCCTCGTCTTCGCCGTCATCTATCTCTACGCGTTTCCGTACTTCGACAAGCTTCGCAACGCGAACGAGATGCCGCGGATTCTCCAGACTCGGGCCATCGTCGATCGTGGCGTGCTGCATATCGACGCGTTCGTGCGCGAGCTGCAGTCGGCCTCGGACACCTCTCTCGCACCGAACGGCCACCGCTATCCCAACAAGGCGCCCGGCCCATCCTTCCTCGCGGTTCCGGTCTACGCGCTCTGCAAGCTCTTGGGGATCACCTCTCTGCGCTCGCTCACCTGGGCCTTTCGGGTGACGACTGCGACCCTGCCCGCCCTCCTGTTCTTGCCGCTGTTCTATCGGGTGTCTCGCCGCTTCACCGACGACGAGCAGTCGCGGCGCGTCGCCTTGGTGGCCTTCGCGTTGGGTTCGCAGGCTTTCCCCTATGCCCTGCTTTTCATGTCCCACATGCTCGCCACGGTCTTCGTTGGGCTGGGTTTCGCCTTCGCAATCCCACTGGCCCGTGGCGGCTCGGCAAGCCCGCGGCGAGCCGCGGTCGTGGCCGGGTTCGGCTGTGCGATGGCCGTCATGATGGACTACCAGGCCGTGATGGCCGCGACCGTCATCGGCTTGTATGTCCTGTTGCGCAGTGCCCGGCGACTGCGCGACGTGGTGCTCATGGCGATCGGGGCGCTGCCGCCCGGACTCGCGCTGGCCGCGTACCACAAGGCGGCGTTCGGAGCGTTTGGCAGGACCGGCTACGATTTCGGGCTCGATCGCTCCACCCAGAGCGGCTTTCTGGGGATCGTCGGCATCGGCAAGCAGGCCCTGGCGAGCACCTTCATTCTGCCAGCCAACGGTCTCCTGGTGCTTGCACCTTGGGTCTTGTTTGCGCTGGTGGGTGGCGCCGTCATCGTCTGGCATCGTCGGCTGCGTGCGCGCGTCGGCGCGGAAGCCGCCGTCTGTGGGGTCATCGCGGTCGCCTACTTGGCGTTTCTCTCGTCCCTTCTGCCCTACATGGCGCGGGGAGGCTGGTGCGTGGGACCGCGCTACATGACCTTGGCCATGCCCTTCATCGCCTGGTTGGCCGCGGCAGGGTTCAACGCCGTCCGGCGCAGGCCGGCGCTCAGAATCCTGGCAATCGCGCTGGTGCTCGCGAGCTCGACCATCTTCGTGGTGGGTGCCTCGACCTTCCCGCACTGGCCGGATCGCCTGGCCAACCCGCTCTACGATCTCGTGTTCCCTCTGCTCGGCCGCGGCTATGCGGTTCATTCTCTCGGCACGGCGGTGGGGCTGCATGGCATCTTCGCTATCCTCCCGCTCTACGCGTTCGCGCTGGTTGCCGTGCTCTGGCTGTTCGGATTGCTGCAACGGCGGACCCTGGCGGCCCTCGTCGTGGTGTGCAGCCTGGCCGCTGCCATCGTGCTGGGCCATCGGGCTTTCCCCATGACGGATCCGAAGGCCGTGAATCCGTGGCCGATGATCGACACCATCTGGGAGCCGCACCGGCCATGACGGCGACCGACCCTCCGGCCGAAGCCGGCGCGGTGCGCGCGGCCACCGCCAGAATCAGAGACTTCCACGACCGCTATGCGCCGTGGATCTCGCTTGCCCTGGGCGTGCTGGCACGGGCGATGAGCCGCAAGGACGTGGACTTCGCGCCCAAGGCGGTGGCTATCGTGGCCTTGGCGTGGCTTTTTCCGGTCGCGGTCGCGCGCTGGCTGCACGAGCCCCGGCCGGGGGCGCGGGAGGGGAGGCTGCGCCACCTCCTGCGCACGGCCAGCCCGACCGTCACGGTCCTGCTCTACAAGAACGTGCTCTTCTTCCTCGTCCCCGTGTGGTTCGGATCGGCGCACGTGCTTTCGCAAAACGTCGTGGTGCCGCTCCTGCTCGCGGCCATGGCGCTCTTCACCTGCTTCTCGCGGCAATACCGCGAGCTGGTGCTCGAACGGCCGCGCCGGCGCGTGCTGTGGACGGCCGCGGTTCTCTTCGCCGCGTTGGTGCCAGCCACGGCGGTGCTGGCCTTCACCTCGCCGCGCACCTCGATCGTCGTCTCCGCGCTGCTGGCGTCCGCGGTGGCCTGGGCCGCGCTGGCGCCGAACGAGAGCATCCTGTCGAAGCGAGGGGTGTCTTCCGCGCTCGCCGTCGCGCTGCCGGTGGCGGCGGTGCTGGGTCTGGCCGCGCCAATCTTTCCGCCGGTGCCCATGGTCTGTTACGCGCGCGGGGCCGGCACCGGCATCGCGAAGCGCGAGCTGGAAGGCCGGGCCGATGCCTTCCCGGCCGGCACGGCGCGGGTGTATGCGTGGTTCGCCATCACGCTGCCCAAGCGACACCGGCAAGCCGTGGTCTTCCAGTGGTTCCATGAGGGCAGACGGCAGGGCAGCGGCTTGCGCACGACCGTCGAAGGCGGTCGCAAGGCAGGCTTCCGGACCTGGACCGTGCGCCACAATCCCGCGCCGGGCAGGTATCGGGTCGATATGCTGACCGGACGATCGTCACAGCTCATCGGCCGGACGGAGTTCGAAGTCTTGGCGCGGTAGTCGGCCCACCTTGGCCAAGGCGTCGACCGCGGCGGGGAACATCATCGCGTTTCGCCTACTGCGGCGGCGCGGCCTGCTCACTCGTGTCTTCCGGCTCGCCGGCCCCTCCCGCGGCCGCCTCTTCGCTTGCGTCGGGAGGCTCCATTTCGACCTCGGCGTCGAGATCCGGCTCGTCTTGCACGTCGACGAGCACCAGCAACTCCTCCGGCTCGTCTCGATCCTCGCAGTCGAGCGCAACGGGATTGCGCAGCTTCTCGAGCTGCGACGGGGTCATGACGGATGCTTCGAGATCCCGGGAACTGGCCTGCACGACGAGCTTGTGCATGAGCACCAAGCCGTCCGGGAACAACGGCGGCCGCCAGTCCGGCGCGAGCAGGGCGACGGCCTCGCGAAACAGCGCCGCGAGGTCAGGGCTGGCACCGGCCTGCCCCGCCAACCCGGCCAGTACCCCGGCCGCAGCATCTTGACGGACCACCTCGAACTCGTCCCGGCGCGGCAGCCTCGCGAGGTCGGCATCCGCAACCAACCGGTAGTGGCGTCCCTGGTAGTCCAAGCGGCCTTCCGTCTTCTGCTCGATGGCTCGGACGATTCGCCGTTGCTTCGTCGTCGATTTGCCTTGCGCCTCCATGCGTTCGGGGGCGCCTTTTCTGACGGCGACCCAAACGCCGTTTCGGATGCCATCGCGCAGTTGCCGCACGACCTCGTGGTCCCGAAGCAGCGCGCAGGGAAGGCTCGTGGCCCGCGACCAGGCGAAGAACGCGCGCAGGCTCGCCATGTCGCGCTTGTCGAGGTCGTCGAAGCAGGCACACGCTTCCCTTGCGCTCAGTATCGTGTAGCCGCCCCCGCCGCACAGGCGAATTCCGTCCGTGGCGCGAACGAGAACGATGGGCTCCTCGCGCCAGAAGGACGTCAGCGCAAGAGACACGGCATTCATCATGGCACCCGCACGGGTCCGCTCGGACGGGCTCCTCTACTTGGGCAGCATGTCGGGCGTGACCAGGCCGACGTGGGCGGGGCCGCTCATCCATTCGCCCAGGAAGGCGTAGACGAAGAAAGTGGCCGCTTTGGGCTGGACGCCGGGGAGGCCGAGGAGGTCGATCGCGAAGTAGCCGGTGCCCACCGGATCGGCGGCGGCGATGGCATCGTAGCTGGGAACGCGCATCTTCATGACGAAGGGCCCGAACCGGCCCGGATCCGAGCTGAAGGCGACGAGGGTGATCGGAACGATCGCGGTCGCCTCTTGACCGCCCGGGCTCGCGCCGGTCATTTCTCGCTTGAGCAGGGGGACCTTGAAGGCTCCCGCAATCGCGACCTGCGCGCCTTGCCGAAGCACCGACACGCGCGGGGCGGAGATGGCGATACCTGCGGTCTGGGGCAACTCGGGCGAGGCGTCGCTTCGCCGATAGCTCGGCAAAGGGGTGCCGGGGGCCGGAGTCACCGGCGCGGGCGCCGGCAATGGCTGCTTCTCGATGAACTTGGCGACTTCCGGGTCGGCGTACCCTCCGGACTTGCTCACGCCGATCTGCACGCCGTTCGATGCACGCTCGCGCAGCAGCAGGACGACCTGGTAGGTGCCCGGGTCGTCGCCGAGCCCGACCTGCCGTTTGAGGTCCGGCAAGAGATTGTCGGTCACCATCGAGGACTCGTCCGCCTGCGCGCCAGGCGGCGCTTGCGGCAGCGGCTTGTCGCGCGGGACCGCGAAGCCGGTGAAGGTCTGGCGGTCCTCCAAGCGCGTCGCCACCAGGTAGGCGTAGCGCTTGAGCGGGACCGCCAGCGCGTCTTTCTGCGAGAGACACGAGAACACGGGAATGGGAATGGTATTGCGTACCGCCAGGTCGACCACCGGCGGCCCGTCGATGAACAGACCGGCCTGGCTCTGGAAGATGGTCCTTTCGGCCAAGGCTCGGTCGTTCTTGAAAGGCTTGGTCCAGTATTCGTCGCCTTGCAGATTGAATGGATGCTCGTTCATGGATGGTCCCTTGACAGGCTTGCCGGGTTGAGAGGTTGGGGCGACGGTGGCGCTGCGGGCGGCAATTCTCGAGCTGCGGCACATGCAACTCGCGGACAGGGCCGAAAGCCCGACCGCCGCGACGACCAGTGCCAAACGCCTTGGCTTCATGGATTCCTGCTTTCTCCTACCGCCAATCCTTGGTGATGTCGCTGCCGTCGATGGCGACGATGTACTTGAGACACTCGTCGCAGAACGTTCGGCTCTTGCTGCTCTTCATGTCGCCGGCCCCGTACATCACGCACTTGGCGTCGCCGAAGTAGGGGCTGATGTCCCCGTTGTCGACCGCGGTTTGGCGATTGGCGGCGCTGATGCCATACGCGCAGTGCAAGCCGGTGTGGCCGAGGCCTTCGTAGGCATAGCCCCCGGGAACGCCGGCGGGGAACGGCAGCTTGGGGATCTCGTTGGCGGGGGCGAAGCCGTACGTGGGGCCCACGGTCTGGTCGGCGTAGACCTGCCCCAAGTTGTGCCCCATCTCGTGGCAGAAGGTGTCGATGATGCCCACCTGGCTGGCCTTGCCGCCCTCGGTGCCCATCAGGATGTGGCCGTGCCAACCGGCCGCATTGCACTCGAGCCAGAACTTCCACAGCTTGACGAACACCCTGATCTTGACCTTCCTGGTCTCCATCCATGCCTTCAAGTCGTCGGGCAACTTGATCTTGATGGTGTGACAGTCGGAGAACTCGAGCCAGTCTTTGAAGTCGCCCGCGGCGACGGCGTTGGCATACCGCTTGTCACCCCCGGGGTCCGAATCGGCCGTGATGTCGTGCCAGAATCCCCAGCTCTTGTACTCGACCGCTTGCCAGCTGATCTCCTCGACGGCTTCCGTCTTGGCCGCCGAGCTGGGGTCGTAGCGGAACAGGAAATAGCTCGGCTCGCGCAGCGAAGCGTCGTCATCGTAGGCCATCTTGACGTTCTGCCAGACGGCCGCGGCGCCCGACTTCTCCATGAAATAGTCGGTCCAGACGGTCACCATCGAGTCCTTCGCCTGGGCGCCGGTGTCGCCTGCCTTGGCGATGCGGATCTTGTCGAGCATGCCGATCGTGCCGACCAGGACCTTCTTGCCCTTGGTCTGGCCGAAGTAGGCCCCGTCGTAGATGCGCCAGGCGCCGGCGTTTTCCAGGTCGGGACCGTCCTTGAAGAAGCCCGAGTTGGCGTAGTCGAAGGCGAATTCGACGAAGCACTTGGCGAGCTGGCGGTTGAGCGCTTTCTCCTGGTCGCTGCCAAGACCCACCTTGGCCCCGTTGAACACGGCATAGGACGAGACGACGTTCGCCTCGGGCTGCCACATCTCGAGCTTGTAGCGCCGCCAATTTACCAGCTTGGCGGAGTCGTCGGTGCACGCCTCGGTCACCCCGACCTTGATTTCGCACTCGTCCCCTCCGGCCCGGCCCAGCTCGACTTCGCATTCCGCCGGCTCGCCTTTCGCCTTGAGCTTGAGCTTGCTCTTGAACGTGCGCTTGTCCGCCTCGGGGGCAACGTCGCTGCCGTCCACGATGAGGCGCGGCTTGGGATCGTCGCGCTTGCTGTTCTTGGCGCTGAAGATGACCTGGATGAAGATCTCGTCGTTCTCGAAGCCGAGCCGGTCCTTCGCGTCACGCTTGAGATCGCCCTTGGCGCAGATTTTGACCTTGATGCGGCTGCCGTGGCGAGGCTGCGTGCCGTCGTCGACGAGATTGATCAGCTGCTTGTGGGGAGAGCCGTCCGCCGGCGGCGAGACCAGCTCGGCGGTGTACTTCTTGCGCCTGACCAGGGCCTCGCGCTTGCGCGGCCCGAGCTGCTTCCACGACTCGACCTCCCACGGCGACCGCGCGACGACCGTGTGGGGCGCCATCTTGCGGCAGGTGTAGTGGTGCTCGCCCTGCGGATCCGTCGTGAGCGCCTCGTCCGCCACCCCCTTGTCCGTCCGCACGTCGAAGCTGAAATTCTCGCAGGGTTTCTCGCTGCCCTCGACCTTGTGAACCGCCTTGAGCTCGAAGGTCTTCGGCCAGACGATGTAGTAGCGCTTGCCCGAGGTCTTGCTGCCTTCGTAGGTCATTTGGTAGCGGATCTCGTAGTGCTCTTCGTTGTCCTTGACCTTCGGGGCTTTGACGGCGTGGACGGCTTTGCCATCCTTGAGGGGAACCTCCGTGTCGGGGATCTTCTCCTGTCCACCTAGCTGCGCGAAGCTCCACTTGACGTTCTTGCCTTCGGCCTCGTTCGGATCGCCCTTGACCACCTGCGCGGTGAACGCAAGCCGGGTTCCCTCGAAAACGTCGACTTTCTCGCTCATGGACGAACCTCTGCCATAGGACCTCCGAGTCGGTTCGGCGACTTGGGGTTCCCACAATACCAGATTCGGGGCCAGGATCCTCCCGACCGTGGCTGGAGATGTCGGTACGCCGCTCTAGCGGGGCGCGGCTCGTTGCTTCACGAGGGGTCGGCCCGGGCAGCCTCGCGCGCCTGGTGCACGGCGTATTCGCGAATGTCCTTGGGCCATCTCTGCACGAGGGTCTCGAAACGCGCCACATCCCCGGCAAAGAGGGCGCGGCAGGCTTCCTCGTAGTTCGGTCGGTTGCCAGCCATGCCGAGCAGGAATTGGCTCAAGGCCGTCCGTATGCGCCGGGCCCTTTCCTTTCCCGGATGGCTCTTGGCCGCCTGATCGACCAACCTGCGCAGCGCAGCCGAGATTCCGCTCGGCTGTCGCTCGAGCCACTCCCAATGTCGAGGCAGGAGCGACACCTCGCGGCTGGTGACGCCAAGGCGGGGCCGTCCCGGCCCCTTCTGTGGCGCGGGCAGCGCGCGCGCCAGCACCTCGGCCGGCGAGCCGCGCAGATCGAAGTCGACCTGCTGGCCGGTGTCCACATCGAAGACCAGGACGAGCTCGGAGCTGTCGGCGTCGAACCGGCGTTTGAGCACGGGCAGGATGTCATCCAGGGCGCCGGCGGCGACCCGACGCGCGCCCGCAAACGCCACGTAGGCGGTACTGGGTTCCATGCCCCAATATTACCCGGGTTAAATAACGGGTCAATATCTTCCGGGTAAAAGATGCAGAAAGACGCGGAGTCCTGCCCCGGTCGGCCGCGCGGCGGTGTGACAGGTCCGCGACAAATCCCCGCGCGTCTCGGTATTCTTGGGGTAACTTGCCGGGCCGGTGGGTTTCGCTGCGTTCATCGATCGCGATTGGCTGCGGCGCCGGCGTTTTGCCGTCGGCGTGGTGGCGGCCATCGTCTTGCTCGCCCTGGTCGAGACGGGCAACGCGCTCGTTGCTCCCTGGCGGGCTCCGTCCGAAAAGGACTGGACCGCGGCCGCAGCCAAGGTGCGGGCCGAGTTCCGGCCCGGTGATCTGATCGTGGCCGCGCCGGCGTGGGCCGACCCCATCCTGCGTCTCAAGCTCGGGGATCTCGTGCCGCAGCCGGTGGCCGGGCGCATGGATGCGGCCCGCTACGGCCGCATCTGGGAGATCTCGCAGCGCGGGGCGCGCGCCGCCGACACCCACGGCGCGGGTCTGGCCATGTCCGCGCGTTTCGGCCGGCTGACGCTGAGGCGCTGGGAGAAGCCGCCGGCCACCGTGACCTTCGACTTCGTGGCCGAGTGGCGCCGCGCGAGCCTTCACCTGGCGCGGCCGGGTGGAGCGGCGGCACCGTGCGGCTTGCAAGCGGATCGCTTCCAGTGCGCGGGCGTCTCCCTCGGGCCCGAGCTGGTCGAGGTCGACACCACCTTGCGCAACGGGCTCGCGGTCGAGCCCGTCGCGGGCGCCACCCTGGTGCTGGAGTTTTCGGAGGTGCGGCTCGGCCGCGAGCTGGCGGTCGCCGCCGGTCTGCACAACGTGTGGCTGCGCAAGTCGGGCGACGGCAAGGTGCGGCTGCGCGTGCTGGCGCAAGGCCGGGAGCTGGGCACCGTTTTGGCCACCAGCACGAGCGGCTGGGCGCTCTCCCGCTTCGACACGGCCGCGCTGGCCGGGGCGACCGCGCCGGTGCGCTTCGAGATCACGGTCGACAAGCCACACGCTCGCCACCTCGGTTTCGCGGCGGAGGCGCGCAATCCATGAACGGCGACGCGCAGCCCACCGCCCGGCGCCCGCGGCGCGAGTGGCTGCTGCCGCTCGTGCTCGCGGTGGCCACGTCGTCGTGGATGCTGGCCGTGGAAGGCCGGCAAGGCATCGGCCGCGACGAGTCCCAGTACTTCCGGGCCGGCGAGCGCTACTGGGGATGGGTCGAGTCGGTGTGGAACAACCTGCGGCAGGGACACCCGGGCCGCGCCTTCTCCCGCTCCGCGGTGGACGGTGCCTGGGGGGACAACCACGAGCATCCGGGCCTGATCAAGCTGCTCTACGGCGTTTCCTGGCGGCTTTTCCACACCTGCGACTGCCAGGGTGCGAAGCGCGGGTTGCATCCGATCCCCATCCGCGGACGCCATATCACGCTGCCGCTCTTCGCGCGCGAATCGAGCGCGTTTCGCTTCCCGGCCATCCTGCTCGCGGGCTTGGGAGTCGCGCTCGTGTACTGGCTGGCCCGTCGTGTGCTGCGGCCTTTGCCTGCGTCGGTCGCGGCCGTGCTCTCGGTGGCCCAGCCGCACTACTTCTTCCACGCGCAGATTTCCTGCTTCGACGCGCCCATCACCGTGATGGCCGTGCTGGTCGCGCTCAGCTACTGGAAGTCCCTGCGCTCTCCGCGCTGGGGCATCCTGTGCGGAGTCTTCTGGGGGCTGGCGCTCGGCACCAAGCACAACGCCTGGCTGTTCCCCGTCTTTTTGCTCTTGCACTACC
This sequence comes from Deltaproteobacteria bacterium, assembly GCA_016935975.1. Classification (GTDB taxonomy): domain Bacteria; phylum Myxococcota_A; class Polyangia; order Fen-1088; family Fen-1088; genus Fen-1118. The sequence goes on along the minus strand of JAFGPX010000022.1, from coordinate 788 downwards.
TGTGGATTCGACGCGGAGACTTCCGGTGCTTCCGTCTGCCACGCCTGCCGCTCGCCTTCGTGTCCATGGCCACCCTGGGCCCGCTGGTGCTGTTCGTCGTTTGGCCGTGGCTCTGGCACGCGCCCGTGCCACGCCTGCAAGGGTGGGTGTCGCGGCACACGCAGCACGAGCACTACAACTTCGAATACCTGGGGCGCAACTGGAACCTACCGCCCAAAGACACCTCGCTGCGGCTGCTGCGCGCGACCTTCCCAGTCGTCTCGACAATCTTCACGCTGCCCGTGACCACGCTGGCCTTGGCCGCGGCCGGCACCGTGGTCTTCCTGCGCCGGCGTCGTCGCCAAGGTGTCGCGTGCCGCGTGCTGCTGGACGAGCCGCCAGCGTCCTTGCGCCGGTCGTGGCTGCGCCCGGGCGCGGACGTCGATCGGGCGCCGGGCGTGTTCCTGGCCATTCACATCGCGGGCCCGATGGCCATCGTGGCCTTGCCAACCACCCCCATCTTCGGTGGGGTCAAGCACTTCCTGCCCGCCATGCCATTCCTTTGCGTGCTGGCCGGAGCGGGTGCGGCGTGGCTTCTCGCGTGTGCGGGTCGGCTGCTCTTGGCGCCTCGCTTGCGCCGGATCGCGCCGGTCGGGCTCGCCGCTCTTCTGTGCGCGCCGGCCGTGGCGGAAACCCAGCGCTCGCATCCCGACGGCCTGGGCCACTACAACATGCTGGCCGGCGGTTTCTCCGGCGGCGCGAGCATGGGCATGAACCGGCAGTTCTGGGGCTATTCCGTGCTGCCCATG
>JAFGPX010000177.1 GCA_016935975.1 Deltaproteobacteria bacterium | reverse complement strand
TGGCCCAACACCAACGGGCAAGACGTGAACTTCACCAAGGCCATGCTCGAGTACGTAGAAACCAACTTCTGCGTGGACAGGTCGAGAATCTTCTCCACCGGGTTCAGCTATGGCGCTGTAATGTCGTTTACCGTGGGTTGCCAGATGAGCGATGTTTTCCGTGCGATCGCACCGGAATCCGGCACGTATAGGGGATCCTGCAATCCGTCTCCCGTCGCGGTCTGGCAGAGCAACGGTGATGGCGACACCATGGTCACTCCGGCGAGTGGCGAATCGGCGCGTGACTACTTCGTGAAGGCCAATGGCTGCAGCTCGACCACCCACGCGGTAGATCCGTCTCCCTGCGTTACATACGATGGGTGCAAGGATGGCTATCCGGTGACCTGGTGCCTCTTCAGCGGCGGACATGCCATGCCAAGCTTCGGCCCCGACGCGATCGCGGCTTTCTTCAAGCAATTCTAAGAGGAGCCGTCAAAACCTGTGGGCACGACGGCGACGAGCGGCTCGATAGGCGATGGGTGCGAAGGATTCGCTGGACGACAATGGCCGCGTGACCCGCGCACGAGAACGGCATGGAGAGTCGCGCCCACCATCCGTTTGTCGTGCACGTTCGCTCCCGTGAGCGCGACAGCCACGGGAACGCCTCGCCTATCGGTCAGAACGTGACGTTTTGGCCGCTTTGCCCACGACCGGTGGGATTGGGGCCCGTGAGATCCCCCCTTTTGGCGCCTTCACGATGGCGCCGTCAAGCGAAGCCCAGTCCCAGTCGATCCCACGTTCTAGGTGGCAGTAGTGGAGCATCTCGGCGTGCAGCTTTTCGAACACGCCCTGCTCAGTCCACTCGGCAAAGCGGCGGTAGCATGTGCTCCCGCTGCCGAACTCCCGCGGGATCGCGTCCCACTGGCACCCCGTGCGCAGCCGGTACACTAACCCGCGAAGGCCTTGCGGTCGTTCACGCGTGGCTGGCCGGCTAGAACTTCAAATAGGCCCCGGCGCGGCCTTCCACGGCCCAGAATACCTTCGAGCTGGTACCTCCGGATTCGGTGCCATACTCTTCGCAATGCCCGATGGCCCCGACCTCGGCGAACACCCCGAACCCAGGCAGGATGGCGACGGACGGAATGCCAACGCGGGCCCCGAGGGCCGCGCCGAACGAAGGGCTGCGATGGCCCCCGCGTCCCAGCAGGTTGCTGACGACGACGAAGCCGCGCGCATAGAGCGGCAGGACGGGTGGAACGAACGTGAGCATGGGGCGCAACTGCATCTCGGTCTTGGTGCCCGACTTGTCGGCGAAGTCCAAGGCGATTCCGAGCTGGAGTTGGAACATGGAGAGTATCGGCGAAGAAGGTGCGTATCCGGGCGACAGCATCAAGTTCGTCTGCTCCCGAGCACGAGGGGATGTGATCCGGTAGGGCACGCCGATCGAGGCATCCAGGACGAATCCCGCACGCGCCGCAGCGGGGACAAGGATCATCGCGAACGTGAAGGCGGCGGCAACTAGGAACTTGCGCATGTGGTTTTTCTCTCGGTCGTTCACGGTAGCTTCTCGAAATGTGGTGTCAAGCGGCCGGGGCTCACGGTGAGAGAGCTTGCGCTCCAATCAGCGCCGGCAGATTGGATGCGAGGCCTTTGCTGCCGATGCGGTCGGTCCGAGAGTCCCAGAACCACACGCCCAGCTTGCGCCGGGTCTTCTTGAGGCTGGCGAGGGTGTCCCGGCCGCGGCGGCCGTTGAACTGGCCGGCGTCTTCGCTGACGATCACCAACTGGGCATTGATCCCATGCATCGGCACCGAGCCCCAAAGGCCGCCTTCGGCGCCGAGGCGCACGTGTCCTTCGTCGGTGATGCCCCACCGCCCAAGCGCTGCCTGCCACTGCGGCTTATCGCCAGAGAGCTCGATGACCTCCCACCCCCCGCCGAAAGCCGCGAGAAAACCGAGTTCGGCAACTTCTGGGCTGTCATCTTCTCCAGGGCCATGCCGCCAAGGATCGTGACCAAATACGCCGGCTCGTGGTATGGGCTTTCGAAACCAAGAGGATCGAGAATGCGGCATCACGGAAGCGGCATCTTCACGGCAGCCTGTCTGGCGGCACTCGCATTGGGGTGCGGCTCGCTGGGCGGACAAACAAGCATTCAGGCGAGCGGCGGGACTGGCGCTGGCGGCGCGAACACCGGCGGAAGCTCCGAATTGGGCGGCTCGAGCGGGGGCAGCGGATCCCGTGACGCCTCGGAGCCCACCGGCTCGGGCGGTAGTGCGCGCGGTGGGGCAACCGGCGCCGGACTTGGCGGAAGCTTCGCCGGCACCGGAGGCACGCCCGTCCAAAGCGGAACCGGCGGCGGCACGGCGGCGAGTGGCGGTCGCACGGGCGGCGGCGGAGCCGCCGACGCTGGCGGCACAGGCAGTGGCGGGATCTCCGCCTCCGGAGGCGCGTCCGGCGGGGGTCCAGGCAGCGGCGGCCGCGATGCCGGTGCAGACGACGGGCCAGGCTCCGACAGCGCGACCGGCGGCAGCGCGACCGGCGGCAGCGCGACCGGCGGCACCGACGGCGCGGCGGGCGATACGTCCGTCACCTGCATTGGCGACGACTGTTGCCCCGATGACCCGGACAAGACCCAGCCCGGCATATGCGGCTGCGGCGTCTCCGACACCGACACCGACGAGGACGGCACGCCCGACTGCAACGATCTGTGCATCACCGACAGAAACAAGACGGAGCCCGGCGTCTGCGGCTGCAATGGCAGCGAAGCCGACACCGACGGAGACGGTACGCCCGATTGTGAAGACCTCTGTCCGAGAGACGCGACACGCATCACCCTGGGCGCCTGTGGCTGTGGCCTGCCGGACAGCGCGGCGCCGTACTGCCTGGCACACCGCTACAGCTTCAACGGCAGTGCCGGCGCGACCGCCGTCACGGACTCGGTCGGGACGGCGCACGGAAAGACCGTGAACGTCACCTTGCCGGGGACCGGCATCCTCACGTTGGCCGGCGGTACGACCGACCAGTACGTCGAGCTGCCGAGCGGCATCATTTCAGGGCTTGGCGGCAGCGCAACCGTCGAGGCCTGGATCGCTTGGGACGGCGGCGGCTACTGGCAGCGGGTGTTCGACTTCGGCACCAACGAGAACGGAGAAACCGGCGGCCAGGGAACGGGAACGGAGTTCCTGTTCTTCACCCCGCTCGGCGGCGCAGGCGGCCCATTCCTGTCGTTCAACAGCGGCGGCCTCACCGAGGTTGCGGGAACCGCCCCCTTCCCGCAGGGGCTCGCAAGCGGCGGCAAACCCCACCACGTTGCGTGCGTCATCGATGCCAAGGGCAGTAACGGCAGCGATGCCTCCGCGATGTTGTTCATCGACGGGGCGCTGATCCAGAAGACCACGCCGCTGCAATCGTCCCTGTCGTATTTGAGGGACGTCAACAACTGGCTCGGCCGAGCGCAGTTCGTGGCCGACGACGAGTTCTCGGGAACGTACTACGAGTTCCGGATCTACAGCGCCGCGTTGACCCAGAACCAGATCGCGGCCAACGTGGCGGCCGGCCCCGACAGCTTGCCCTGAGCTGCTCTCCAACCTGGGCGCCGTCTCGCGACAAGCCCGTTCTTGGGATCGGGGCTGGCCGCGCGCGACGTGGCGCCCGCGGTACCACGAGCTCGCCGTGTCGGCGTATATGCGCGGCCCCTACCGAGGCGCTCGCGGCCCGTCTCCGCCCGAAATCCGGACACCGTCGGAAACGCCGACGATCCCCGTCCCGTACGGCACGCCTACCTCCGCCTCTTCCCCGAGTTTCCCGAGCCCATCGCCGCATTTCTGAATCGGGACAAGCGGCGGTTTCGCTTCGTGCTCTCGGGCAGCTCGGCCCGCAAGCTGCGCGCGACCCGGGCCAACCTTCTGCCCGGCCGCGCTTTTCTGCACCGGCTCTACCCGTTGACCCTGGCCGAGCGCCCCGCCCAGATGCCCCGTGGCGGCGCTCCCTGCACGTCGCCGCTTCTGCCCCTGCCCGGCGTCGCCATGGCCCGCCCCTTCTCGCCCGCTTCGCTGCTCGACCGGCTGGCATTCGGCGAGCTGCCCGGCGTGGCTACCGCGGCGGCCGGCGATCGCCCTGCCCTGCTACACGCCTACGCCTACGTGTATCTGGAAGAGGAGCTGCGGCGCGAGGCGCTCATCAAGGACTGGGCCGTGTTCGCGCGCTTCCTGCGCCTGGCCGCGCTAAGGTCGGGGCAGATCACCAACTACGCGACCATCGCGCGCCAGGCGGGCACGTCGCTGCCGACCGTGAAGAGCCATTACCAGCTACTCGAGGACATGTTCGTGGGCGTGCGCGTGGAGGCCTTCTCGGGCAGCAAGCGCAAGCAGGTGCTGTCCACGCCGCGTTTTCTGTTCTTCGATCCGGGCGTGCGCCACGCCGCCGCCGAGCTTGTGCCCTCGCACGACACCGTGCTGGCCAACCCCGGTCCGGTGCTCGAGCAGTGGGTGGGCGTCGAGCTGTGGAAGCGATTGCAGTACCTCGGTCGCGGACGGCTGACCTATCTGCGCACCAAAGGCGGTGCCGAGATCGACTTCATCGTGGAGCTCGGCAAGCGCCTCGTGCCCATCGAGGTGAAGTGGACCGACGCCCCCGACCTAGGCGACGCGCGCCACCTGCTCGCCTTCCTGGACGAGCAAGGCGCCCGCGTTCGGCACGGCTACATCGTGTGCCGCTGCCCGCGCCCCCTGCGCCTGCACGACCGCATCACCGCGCTGCCCTGGTGGTGGGTGTAGCCCGGCTGCGTGCGAAGACATCGCGGCGTCCGGCGTGGGCAACTGTGGCGCCTTGGAAATCATGGAGGAATCCCAGGGCGCGCAGGCGCTCGATCGAGTCGAGCGAGTCGAGGTAGAGCCACGGGTGACACCGTCGCGAAGGAATCACCCGGCGAGGGTCGGCTTGCGCAAGGCCCGAATGATCCTGAGGGCGCCCATGTTGCGTGCAGGATTCTCGGGAATGTCCTCGCACGCGGCTGCCGTGGTTCTTTCCGTCAGACGGGCTCGAGCCTGGCCAGCACGTCCGCGAGGTTCTCCCGCCAGTCGGGCATGGGGCCAAGCCGGGCCTCGGTCTGGCCGAGATCGAGTACGCTGTAGGCGGGCCGCGGCGCAGGGCGAGGGAACTCGGCGGTGGTGCACGGCTCGATGGCGCACGTGCGGCCGAGCCCCTGCGCGATGGCGAGGGTGAATTCGTACCAGGTGCACTCGCCGCCGTCCGTGACGTGGAAGGTGCCGGAGGCGCCGCGGTCGAGCAGGGCCAGCGCGGTCTTGGCCAGGTGCTCGGCGCTCGTGGGCCGGCCGCGCTGATCGCTCACCACCTTGAGCGCCGGCTTGTCGCGCGTCAGCCGGGCCATGGTGCGCACGAAGTTGTTGCCCCAGGGCGCGTAAAGCCAGCTCGTGCGCACGATGAGATGGCGCGCGCCGCTTTCGCGGACGGCCTGCTCGCCCGCTGCCTTGGTGCGAGCGTAGACACCCAGCGGATCGACGGGGGCATCCACGCGATAGGGCGCGCTCGCCTTGCCGTCGAACACGTAGTCGGTGCTGAAGTGAAGCAGCGGGATGCCGGCCGAGGCGCACGCCTGCGCCAGCACGCGCGGCATGGTGGCGTTGCCGCGCACGGCTGCGGCCTGGTCCTTCTCCGCGCCGTCGACGTTGGTGAAAGCGGCGCAATTGACCAGCGCGCTCCAGGGCTTGCGCAGAAGCGCCGCGACCTGCGCCGGCTCGGCGGCGTCCAGATCGGGCTGGTCGAAGCCTTGGTAGGCGCGGCTCTGGCGCGCCAGCACCTCGCAGAACGCGCGCCCGAGCATCCCGCGATCGCCGACGAGAAGAATGGGTGCGGCCACCGACTAGCCCCCGAAGCGCGGCAACCGCGCCCTGTCGATGTCCGCCAGGCGGGGCAAGCCGGCGTCCTTGGCCGAGAGCCGCGGCGCCGGAACCGGCCAGGCAATGCCGATGCCGGGATCGTTCCACAGCACCCCGATCTCCTCGGCCGCCGAGTACGGCGCCGTGCACTTGTAGGCGAAAAGCGCCGACTCGCCGGTCACGCAGAAGCCGTGGGCGAAGCCCGGCGGTATCCAGAGCTGACGATGATCCTCGGACGAGAGCGTGGCGCCGGTCCACTTGCCGAAGGTGGGCGAGCCGACGCGCACGTCGACCGCGACGTCGAACACCTCGCCCGCGACGACGTAGACCAGCTTGCCCTGGTCGTTGGGGTGCTGCAGGTGCAGCCCGCGCAAGATCCCTTGCGCCGAACGCGACAGGTTGTCCTGCACGAAGGGCAGAGCGATCCCGGCCGCGCGGTAGCGCTCTTGCTGCCAGGTTTCGAGGAAATACCCGCGGGCGTCGCCGATGCGCTGCGGCTCGACGAGCAACACCTCGGGCAGGCGCATCGGGGTGACCTTCATGACTGACCTCGCTGCGCCAGGGCGAAGAGATACTGCCCGTACTCGGTCTTGGCGAGCGGCGCCGCCAGCTCGCGCAGGCGGGCCACGTCGATCCACCCCCAGGCGAAGGCGATCTCCTCGGGACAGGAAACCATCAGGCCCTGGCGCGCCTGGATGGTCTGGATGAACTGCGCGGCCTGCAGCAGCGAATCGTGCGTGCCGGTGTCGAGCCAAGCCACGCCGCGGCCCATTCTTTCTAGATGAAGCTCGCCGCGTTCGAGGTAGAGACGGTTGAGGTCGGTGATCTCCAGCTCGCCGCGCGCGCTGGGGCGTAGCGATGCGGCCAGGCCGACCACCTTCTCGTCGTAGAAGTAGAGCCCGGTCACCGCGTAGTTGCTCTTGGGCGCCTTGGGCTTCTCTTCGAGGCTGGTGACCCGGCCCTGGTCGTCCAGCTCGGCCACGCCGTAGGCCTCCGGGTTCTGCACGAAGTAGCCGAACACCGTGGCCCCGGAGGCCCTTTGCGCGACCTTCTTGAAGAGCGAGGGCAGACCGTGGCCGTAGAAGATGTTGTCGCCCAGCACCAGGGCGCAGGGCGAGCCGGCGATGAAGTCGCGGCCGATGAGGAAGGCCTGCGCCAAACCCTCGGGGCGGGGCTGCACGGCGTAGCCTATGGACAGGCCCCACTGCGTGCCGTCGCCCAAGAGCTTGCGGAAGGCCGCCTGGTCGTCCGGCGTGGTGATGACCAACACCTCGCGGATCCCGGCCAGCATGAGCACCGAGAGCGGGTAGTAGATCATCGGCTTGTCGTAGACCGGCACGAGCTGCTTGCTGAGCGCGCGCGTGATCGGGTGCAGCCGCGTCCCCGACCCGCCGGCCAAGATGATGCCCTTCCTCACCATAAGCGCATTCGCCTTTCTAGGTTTTTCACCACAGTGAGCACAGAGAACACGGAGGCCGGAGAAGAAAGGGCACGGATCCGGATCCGGGAAAACCCATTCCCAATCCGGGCTCTGTGTCCTCCGTGTCCTCTGTGGTTTTCCATCTCACCCGGACCGCGACTAGCGGCTCCCGTAGTTCTCTTCTATCCAGCGACGGTATTCTCCCGTGCGCACGCTCGCCACCCAGTCCTGGTTGCCGAGGTACCAGCGCACGGTCTTGCGCAGGCCGCTCGCGAAGGTTTCCTGCGGCTTCCAGCCCAGTTCCCTCTCGATCTTCGTGGCGTCGATGGCGTAGCGCAGGTCGTGACCGGGGCGATCCTTCACGAAGGCGATGAGGGCCAGAAGCTCCGACTCGCGCGCCCCGGTTTCCTCGGCGACGATGGCGCACAGCCGTTTGACCACGTCGATGTTGCGCTGCTCGCTGCGGCCGCCGATGTTGTAGGTCTCGCCCAGGCGACCTTTCTGCGCCACGGCCCAGATGGCCTCGCAGTGGTCGCCCACGTAAAGCCAGTCGCGCACGTTCTCGCCCTTGCCGTACACGGGCAGAGGCCTGCGTTCGAGCAGGTTCTGGATCATGAGCGGAATGAGCTTTTCGGGGAACTGCAAGGGACCGTAGTTGTTCGAGCAGTTGGTGATCTTGACCGGCAGCCCGAAGGTGCGGCCCCAGGCGCGCACCAGGTGGTCGCTGGACGCCTTCGAGGCCGAGTAGGGACTCGACGGATCGTACCTGGTTTCTTCGTGAAACAACCCCTCGACCCCGAGCGAGCCGAAAACCTCGTCGGTCGAGACGTGGTGAAAGAGCCCCTCGCCGCCCGACCACAGCTCGCGGCAGGCCTCGAGCAGGTTGAAGGTGCCCTCGATGTTGGTGCGCACGAAGGGCCGCGGCCCGGCGATGGACCTGTCGACGTGGCTTTCGGCCGCGAAGTGGATAACCATGTCCGGCCGGTGCCGCGCGAAGACCTCGCGCACGGCCTCGAAGTCGACCAAGTCGGCGCGCACGAAGGTGTAGTTCTTGCGTTCCTCGAGCCCGGCCAGGCTGCGCGGGTTGGCCGCGTAGGTCAAAGCATCGAGGTTGACGAAGTGGTGCTCGGAATGACGCGGTACCAACAGGTTGAGGAAGTTCGCGCCGATGAACCCGGCGCCGCCGGTGACCAGGACCTTCATGGTGGTTTCCGACCCGAACCATACCTCAACCCTGCGGAAATTCGCGCCGAAGCTACACGCGGCAGCCGGCTGCCCTGACTCGCCTCCCTCCGGTCCAAGCGAGCCGCCAGGGGCACGCGGGTGCGAGGGGGCTGTCGCCCGGCCGCCAGTTGGCAAGGCCATTTGCGATGCGCGGGAATTTGCCATAGCGAAGTCCGGACGAAACGTGGCAGAAACGCGGACCAGCCACCCGCCCAACGGAGGACAGGACGTCCATGCCAAAGCGCAACGACATCAACAAGGTCATGATCATTGGCTCCGGCCCAATCGTCATCGGCCAAGCCTGCGAGTTCGACTATTCCGGCACCCAGGCCTGCAAGGCGCTGCGCGCGCTCGGCTACCAGATCGTGCTGGTCAATTCGAACCCCGCCACCATCATGACCGACCCGGGCATGGCGGACGTCACGTACATCGAGCCGCTCAACCTGCAGCGCATGACCGAGATCATCGAGAAAGAGCGCCCCGACGCCCTGCTGCCGAATCTCGGCGGGCAGTCCGGCCTGAATCTCAGCTCGGAGCTGGCCAAGGCGGGCGTGCTGGAGAAACACGGCGTGCGGGTCATCGGCGTCAACGTCGACGCCATCGAACGCGGCGAGGATCGCGACGCCTTCAAGCGCACTATGACGAAGCTCGGCATCGAGATGCCCAGAAGCGAGCTGGCCTACTCGGTCAAGGAAGCCGAGGACATCGCGGGCAAGCTCGGCTTCCCCATCGTGGTGCGCCCCGCCTACACCATGGGCGGCACCGGCGGCGGCCTGGTCTACAATCTCGAGGAGCTGCGCACCGTGGCCGGGCGCGGCCTGACGGCCAGTCTCATCGGCCAGCTCCTGATCGAGGAGGCCGTGGTCGGCTGGGAGGAGCTGGAGCTCGAGGTCGTGCGCGACGCCAAGGGGCAGAAGATCACGGTCTGCTTCATCGAGAACATCGACGCCATGGGCGTGCACACCGGCGACTCGTTCTGCTCGGCGCCCATGCTGACCATCGCGCCCGAGCTGCAAGCCAGGCTGCAGAAGTGGTCCTACGACGTGGCCGACGCCATCCAGGTCACGGGCGGCACCAACATCCAGTTCGCCCACGACCCCAAGACCGGCCGCGTGGTCATCATCGAGATCAACCCGCGCACCTCGCGCTCCTCGGCCCTGGCCTCCAAGGCCACCGGCTTCCCCATCGCGCTGGTCTCGGCCAAGCTGGCGGGCGGCCTGACGCTCGACGAGATCCCCTACTGGCGCGAGGGCACGCTCGATAAGTACACGCCCTGGGGGGACTACGTGGTCATCAAGTTCGCGCGCTGGGCCTTCGAGAAGTTCAAGGGCAGCGAGGACAAGCTGGGCACGCAGATGCGCGCCGTCGGCGAGGTCATGAGCATCGGCAAGAACTACAAGGAGGCCTTCCAGAAGTCGATCCGCTCGCTGGAGAACGGCCGCCACGGCCTGGGCTTCGCCAAGGACTTTCGCGCCAAGCCGCTGGATGAGCTCCTGGCCATGCTGGCCGAGCCGACGAGCGAGCGGCAGTTCATCATGTACGAGGCCCTGCGCAAGGGCGCCACGGTCGAGCAGCTCTTCGCGCTCACCCACATCAAGCACTGGTTCATCCAGCAGATGAAGGAGCTGGTCGAGTTGGAGGAGGAGATCCTCAAGCACAAGGGCCACGCGCTGCCCGACGACCTACTCACCCGCGCGAAGAAGGACGGCTTCGCCGACAGGTACCTGGCCAAGCTCCTTGGCATCCCCGAGAAGACCATCCGCGACCAGCGCAAGAGGTTGGGCGTGGTCGAGGGCTGGCACGCGGTGCCGGTCAGCGGCGTCGAAAACGCCGCCTACTACTACTCCAGCTACAACGCCAAGGACACCGCGCCCGCCAGCAAGAACCCGAAGAAGATCATGATCCTGGGCGGCGGCCCCAACCGCATCGGCCAGGGCATCGAGTTCGACTACTGCTGCGTGCACGCGGCCATGGCCCTGCGCGCGGCCGGCTACGAAACCATCATGGTCAACTGCAACCCCGAGACGGTGTCCACCGACTACGACACCTCGGACAAGCTCTACTTCGAGCCGCTGACCGTCGAGGACGTGCTGGCCATCTACGAGAAGGAGCGGCCCGAGGGCGTGATCGTCCAGTTCGGCGGCCAAACCCCGCTCAACATCGCCACCGAGCTGCGCGATGCCGGCGTCAAGATCCTGGGCACCAGCGTCGACACCATCAACCTGGCCGAGGACAGAGACCTGTTCCGCAAGCGCATGGACGCCATGGGCATCGCCATGCCCGAGTCGGGCATGGCATCGAGCCTCCCCGAGGCCATCGCCATCGCGAGCCGCATCGGCTACCCGCTCATGGTGCGGCCGTCGTTCGTGCTCGGCGGGCGCGGCATGGAGGTCGTGCACGACGAGGACATGCTGCGCGAGTACGTCGCCAAGGCCGTGGACGTCACGCCCGAGCGGCCCATCCTCATCGACCGCTTCCTGGTCAACGCCCTCGAGTGCGAGGCCGACGCCCTGGCCGACGGCGACGACGCCTTCGTGCCCGCGGTCATGGAGCACATCGAGCAGGCCGGCGTCCACTCGGGCGACTCCGCCTGCGTGATCCCGCCGGTCAGCATCTCGGACAAACACATCGCCGAGATCAGCGAGCTGACCTCGCGCATCGCCCGGGAGCTCGAGGTCGTGGGCCTGATGAACATCCAGTATGCCATCGAGAAGGACAAGCTCTACGTGCTCGAGGCCAACCCGCGCGCCTCGCGCACGGTGCCGCTCGTGTCCAAGGTGTGCAACGTGCAGATGGCCCGCATCGCCACCCAGCTCATGCTGGGCAGAAAGCTCCCCGAGATCGGGCTCGCGCACCGTGGGATTCCCCACTTCGGGGTCAAGGAATCGGTTTTCCCCTTCGACAAGCTCCCCGAGGTCGATCCCATCCTGGGCCCCGAGATGCGCTCGACCGGCGAGGTGCTGGGCATGGCCGGCACTTTCGGCGACGCCTTTTTCAAGGCGCAGGAGGCCGCCAAGCCGCGCCTGCCCACCGAGGGCACCGTGCTCATCAGCGTGAACGAAAAGGGCCCCGAGGTGCTGGAAGTAGCGCGCGAGTTCGCCGCCCTGGGCTTCAAGATCCGCGCCACCAACGGCACGCACAAGTTCCTGTCCGGAAGCGGCGTGCCCTGCGAGCGCATCAACAAGCTCAACGAGAGCCGGCCCAACATCGTCGACGCCATCATGAGCCGCGAGATCCACATGGTGATCAACACGCCCGTGGGCCGCTGGAGCAAGGTGGACGATTCCTACATCCGCAAGAACGCCATCCGCTTCCAGGTCCCCTACATGACCACCCTGCCCGCCGCCCT
>JAFGPX010000176.1 GCA_016935975.1 Deltaproteobacteria bacterium | reverse complement strand
CATCTCGCTCCAGGCGGCAAAGGCGCCATCCAGGTTCCCGCGCGCCATCTCGACCTGGCCGACGTGGTTCAAGGAAACGGAGACGTCACGGAGGGACTCGGGCTGGTGCGGGTCGGACAGGCCCCGGAGAATGCCTAGCGTCTCGCTGTAGGCGGCAGAGGCGCCATCCAGGTTCCCGCGCGCCATCTCGACCTGGCCGACGTGGTTCAAGGAAACGGAGACGTCACGGCGCAGTCGCGGATTGGCGGGACCGGAGGTGAGCATCCGGCGAAATTGCCGCTCCGTGGCATGAGCCGCCCCCGCGCGCGGCAAGATGACGTTCATCCGATCGAACACGCGGTCCAGCTCGAAGAGGTAGCGCTCGCCGAGCGCGACAAGCAGGTCGGGGCCCAGGGCCTCGATCTCCAGCAAGCCCGTCACCCACGCCAATCCCTCGTCCCGGAGGGCGTGCTTGGCCAGGGTCTCCCGGCAGCCCGCGAGCCCCCCGGGGGTCAATTGGCCCGCGAAGAGGCGCGCGGCTTTCGCGCGCGCGTCGCCCTGGATCAGGTGGTGCATGACCTCGCCCTCGCGCAGGGGGTCGTCCGGCGGCAGCGCGAGCAGGTGATCGGCGACCAGCCCGTGGATCTGCCGCGCCAGCCCGGCGTCGGGCAGAAACGCACGTTCGGCGGCCGCTCGCGCCTGGCGGTGGTGGAAATCCCAGCGGTCATCGACGCCTCGACGAACCAGGTGCGCGCGCAGGGCGCGGCGCAGGGACGCGAAGGCGAGGGCATCCCATGGAAGGGGCCGGGCCGACGCATCGAGAACGCGCGCGACCCCGGGAATCAACGCCGCCAGATCCCGCTCGCGCAAGCCGCCGCGCGATAGCGCGATGGCCACGGCGAAAGCCCGCGCCAGGGCCCTGCCTTCGCCGGGATCGTCCGAAACCCGCCGGCCGGCCCGTTCGAAGATGCGGCCGTACAGCCCCTCGACATCCCCGGGCATGGCGGCCGCCTCGGCGACGACCATCGCGTGCAGGCGCTCTTCGTCCGTCGCCGCCTGGCCGGCCTCGGCGCGCCGGAAGTCGTCGCCGTCCAAGAGGTTCAGCTCTTCCAGCGCCGACACCAACCACAGGGCGTTGCCGTGGGCGGGCGCGCCGTCCGGCCCGGGCTTGTCGAGCAACGCGCGAACCGCGTCCCGGTTCGGCTGGCGATGGTAGCGATCGTAGACGCTCTGGGCGATCTCGCGGGCTTCGTCCTTGTCGAGCGCGGCCAGCGGCCAGACGGCGAAGTCCGGCCGCCGGGCCAGCGCCGCGGTCTCGGGTCCGGTGACCGCGGTCGCGATCACACGCACGTTCCCGGGGAGCTGCCCGGGCAGCCAGGTAAGATGTTCGGCCTGCGACGTCCGTTCGAACCTATCGAGGGCGTCGAGGAGAAGCACGACGCGCCTGTTTCTCGCGGCCTGGGCCAGGAGATCCCCGAACGCTTCTTCTGCTTTCGGACGCCTCTCGGCGCCCGCGACCGCGAGCGGATCCGGCACGCCCAGCTTGCCGGCCAGAACCGCGACCCAGTCCTCGAGCAAGCTCACCACCGAAATCGACCGTGGATCGATGCCCGCCGCGTGCGCGAGCAGCCAGATGTCCGGCCCCCCGGGCTTCGTCAGCTCTTCGAAAACGCGCGCGAAGACGGCGCTCTTGCCGCCGCCCGAGGGACCCGCCAGCACCCACCCGCGCGTCTCGGCGTCGCCGGTCTCCGTGGCGCGCGCGCACAGCCGCGCGACCACGCTCGCTCGTCCCCTGAAGCCGCGCGCCCTCTCGCCGACGAACTGTTCCAGCGCCGAGGGCAGTCTGCCGGCCTTGGCGGCGGCGACCTGCTCCCTCGCCTCCGCGATCATCTCGGGCAAGACATCGCGGAGCACGTCGGCGACGAAAGCCCCCAGCCCCGCCACCCTCTTGGCGACCGGATCCCATCTGGCGCCATAGTCGCGACAGCGCGGGCCCAGGACGGGATCGTCGCGCAGCCGTCGCTTCAATGCTTCCAGCGCCGCCGCCCGCGCCGCGGCCCGGGCGCGCTCCTCGGGCGACACCAGCGTGGAAACCGCCGCGCGCTCGTCGCTGTAGACGATGGCATCGGCTTCGTCCATGCCCGCGTAGTCGAGCTTGCGGAAGTAGATCCGGCTGCGCGTTTGCTGGTCGGGGTCGCCGAGCAAGCCGAACTCGATCTCCAGGGCCGTGACGCTCTTGCCTTCGATGGCCGTCCGGAACCCCGCCTCCTCGACGGCCGCCCGCGCCCGCGCCGGCGGCGGCACCCAGCCGTAGCGGTCGCCGACGAGGACAATCAGGAACGGCCGGCAGCGCCGCACATCCTCCAGGCAGACCTTCAGAACCAGTTCTTGCTTGGCGTGATCGTCGTCCAGCCCGCCCGTCTCGACGCCCACGCGCAGGTCGACCCTTTCCAGGAGCGTGTAGTGCTCCGCCAGCTTCTCCCCCAGCTCGGGGAACGCGCGTGCCGCCAGCAGATCCCGCTCCTCGTGCATGTCGCGGAAGGTCCCGCTCACGAATACCGGCCGCGATCGCCAACTCATCGGGCACCGCCTTTCCGGACCGCTGTTGTGGGCATGCTTGGCACTCTATCGGATTTCGCTCCCTGCGATGCAGGCACCATTCGCTTTCTCGAAAGACGCGGCAAGGGGCGGGATTTGACCGGGAAGTCGCGCGCCCCCTCACCGGCCGCGCTAGCCCGCATTGTTCACCACGATTGCGTCACCGACGAGGATCGTCGGACAGACTGCCTCATCTCCGGAGAAGGGTGGCGGGCTAGACATGGTAATGGGGATCCTGAAAGGGCAGCTCTTTCAAGGTGTTGGTCGTGGCCAGGATCCGAGCCTCTCCCCGTCGGGGAGAGGCCGCCGACGTCTGCGTCGGCGGGTGAGGGGAAGCCCGCGTTCCTGAGGCAATGGCGGCTCGTTCCGCAAGTCCGATCCCCCTCACCCTAGCCCTCTCCCCGCTGCGCGGGGCGAGGGGACCGGAGGCTGCTCGTGGGGCGAGGGGACGAGGAACTCGCCGAAGGTCTGCCATTGCTCGGGGTGGGCGCGAGCCATCTCGTGTAGCCGCTGCAGATACCTGGTTGCGGCCTGCTCCATCACCTTCTCGCGGTCTTCGCGCGTCGGCGCGCGGAGAAGCATGGGCGGGTCGCAGGTGAAGCGGTAGTGACGAGGGCCGAGCTTGACGGCGAAGACGATGAAAAGCGGCGCGTGGCTGGCCAGGGCCAGGGCAAAGGGCGCGGCCGTGACCGCGACCCTCTGGCCCAAGAACGGCAGATACAGCATGCGGGCGTCGCCGTAGGCGCGATCCGCGGCCAGCGACACCACGCCGCCTTTGCGCAGGCCTTGCACCGCCTGCAGGATGTCGACGGGCTGGCCCTGACCGTCCGCCACGGTCACCACGTCGACGCCGGCCAGGCGCAGAGCTTCGTCCACGCCGCCGCGCGCCCCGCCCGCCCCGAGCCCGCCCATGACCAGGGTCAGCCCGGGGTGCCGCTTGCCAAACAGGCGCGCGCCGATCTCCCAGCGGCCGAAGTGCGACATGAGCAGGATGGCGCCCAGGCCGGCCGCCCGCACCTCGGCCAGGGGCTCTTCGCCCTCGCTCTCGAAGCGGATGTCCGCGCGTCGCTCGATCTCCAGGCGCTCGGTGTACAGCCGCGCGAAATCTTGATACTGCCGCCAGGCGCAGGCGAGGGCGAAGCGAGGCGAACGCTCGGGGAAGAGCGCGCGATAAAAGGTGACGCTTGCCCTGCGCCGGCCGGGGAGCAGCACGAAGTAGCCAGCCGCGATGATGGCGGCCGACACGCGCACGAGCCAAAGCCCGACGAGGCGCGAGAGCCGAACGAGCAAGCGGTAGAACATGCGACCTACGCGCTCCCCTCGCCCGCCGCGCCGACGAACCAGGTTTCCTCGCGGCCCGGGGCCGTGGGCTCGACCAGGCTGGCGGAAAACCCGGCCGCTGCCAGCGCCTTTTCGATGGGCTCGCGTTGCCGGTAGTGGTGGCGCTGCCGGTGCAAGGCCAGCCGCCGCATCTCGAACCAGCGGTAGAAGGGCGTCCGTCCCTTTCCCGGCACCGTGGCGCGCAGGACCAGCTTGCCGCCCGGCTGCAAGCAGCGCCGCGCGTGCGCCAGGGTGCGCGCCAGCGCCTCGTCGTCGAGGTAGTGGATGACGTCCAGGCAGAGCACGGCGGCGGCATCCACCTCGGGCAGCGCGTCCGGCGCCGCGCCCACGCGCACCTCGCCACGCTCGCCGAGCACGAACCTGGCGATGCCGGCGCGATCTTCGTCGGGCTCGAGCGCGACGATGCGCACGTCCGCCGAGCGCGCCAGGGTCCAGGCCGCGGCAATGCCGAAGCCGCAGCCGATGTCGAGCACCCTGCCCTGCTCCGGCAGGAGCTCCGAAATCCTGTCGAACATCGGATCCAGCCTCATCTTGAAACGCGCGAACAGGCGCGGGTAGGCCCCGAGCCGCGAGAAGCGTTGCCGCACCCAGCGCTCGGGCCGCTCGCGATCCGGCGGCAATAGCGGGCGCGGTGCGAAGAGGCGGCGCAGAAGCGGCGGCAGGAACACGTAGGCCCCGACGGCGCAGTAGCCGATGGCCAGACTGGCCAGGATGCCCGCGCTGCGGGTCACGTTGTGCTCGGCGAAGGCCATGGTGACCATGCCGACCATGGTGGCGCTCGCGGCCAGGAAGATCGCGGTGCGCACGGGGCCGTGCGAGGGGTGGTGCTCGTCCAGGCAGCGCTGGTACACGCGCACGAAGGAGAACGAGTAGTCCACGCCCATGCCGAAGATGAGCACCGAGAGAATCAGGCCCACGATGTCGATGGGCCGCCCCGCGACGTGCAGGGTCGCCATGGTCATGACGAACGAGAAGCCGAGGGGCAGAAGCGCGATGGCGGCCACCCGCAGGTCGAGGAAGAAGAGAAAGACGGAAACCGCCACGAAGCCCACCACCACCACGAGCATCAACCGGAACGACTCGGCCAGGAACATAGCCAAGGTCGCCGAGAAGCTCGCGCCGTCGAACACGTAGAGCCCGGCCTGTTGCGCTTGAGCCGCGAAGCTCTCGGCCGCATAGCGCGGGCCCGGTACGACGTTGGCCAGCCACACCAGGCCCTTGCCGTCGCGGCCGGGCTCGATGCCGAAGAGGGCGCGTTCGCCTACCGTCATCGCCTGCTCGCGCGGCGCCGGTGCCGACAGGCGCGCGAGGAACGGCGCGAAGGCGTCGGCGGAAAACCCCGCCTGCTCCGCGCCCGCGCGCAGGCTTTCCCCGAGCGCGGCCACGCGCTCCGGCGTCCAGAACGAGACCCACGCCCGGGCGTTGGCCGAGGCTCGGGCCGAGCCCGGGTCGAGCATCGACGGCGAGAAGCCGCGCGCGACGACCTCGCCGGCCTTCTCCCGTTCCAGTAGGGCCAGCCAGGCGTCGGACTTGCGCGCGAAATCGGCCTCGTTCCCGGCGTCGATCAGCACGTACAGGCGGTGGAAGATGTCGCCCCACACCGCGCGCACGCGCGCCTCGTCGGCCGCGGTCTCGGCCCGCACCGTGTTCATGGCCGCCAGGTCCACGAGGAAGGTCGGCCGCGCGAAGCCGAGCCCCACGGCGAACAGCACGGCCGCCACGACGAGCGCGCGCCAGCCGCGGCCCACGGTGATCCGGCGCAGGAACTCGTCCACCGGCACCCACGGGGCGCGCTTCGCGGCCGGCACCGCGGGGAAGATGTGCGGGAACACCAGATGCACGAAGAGATACGAGAACAGGATGCCGAGCGCGGCGAAGAGACCGATTTGCCCGAGCACGCGGAAGCCGGTCAGGCGCAGCGCTAGGAACGAGCCGATGTTGACGAGCGTGGACAGCGAGCCGATGGAGAAGACCTCGTGCGCGGCCCGGCGGCCGGCAGTCTTCTTCTGGCGATCCACGAAAAGCAGGTACACCACCCCTTGGTCCACCGTGATCGAGATGAGAGCGCCGCCGAAGCCCAGGGCCAGGGCCGAGATGTCGTTTTCGAACAGAGTGTAGAAGAAGAGGGCCAGGCAGCCGCCGGCCAGGGCCGGGAGCAAGGCGAAGACGCCGAGCCAGGGCCGCGGAAAGCACAAGAGGAGCAGCAGCGCGATGCCGATGGTGGCAGCCAGGATGGCCTGGTTCGCGTCGTCGGTGACGAGCGTCTCGTTGTCGATGGTGGCCCGATAGCCGCCCACGGCGGTGAGCAGGACGCCGTGCCCCGGCTCGCCGGCCGGCGCGGCCGCGAAACGCCGGGCCAGGTCGCGCAGCACATCGTCGATGGCGTGGCAGGCCTGGGTGTCGCGCGTACCGGCGCGCGGCGTGGCCGTGACCAGCAGGTTCCTGCCCTCGCCGTCGAGGACGTGGCCTTTCTCGATGCGCGCCTGCTCGGTGGGCACCAGCTCGCCCAGACGGGCCAGCGCCAGGTCGCCGAGGCCGAGCGGATCTTCGGCCACGCGGCCGGCGGCGCCGATCCCGGCCAGCTCCGCGGCCTCGGCGGCCAGCGCCTGCAGGCGCGCGGCGACAGCGGCCTTGTCGAGGCGCGGGCCCACCTGCTCGGCGAGCTGGTCGGCCGAGAACAGCAGCGGCAGCCGCGCCGGCAGATCCGCGTAAAGCTCGGTCAGACCCGCGGCCGCCGCCGCGGTGCCCACCGAGATGAAAAGCCCCGAGCGCTCCAGCGCCGCCGCCAGCGCGTCGCCCGCGGCCAGAAGCGCGGAGGGGTCGGCCCGGCCGTCGCGCAGCGAGAGATTGACCGCCACCTTGTCCAAGGTCGAGTGGCGAGAGAGCACCTGGCGCGCGCTCTCGAAGGCCCGGTTGCCGGCCGGCACCGCGGAGGTGATGTCCGTGTCGATGCGCAACCGGCGCTGCCCGGCCCAGGCGAGAAGCCCCGTGGCGGCGCAGGCGACGAGCAGCACCGGCCAGCGGAGCGTCCGCTCACGCGCCATGGCCGGTCCCCTTTCCGCGCGGCAGGAACCGGGAGAAGAGCAGGCGGGTGAACGTGGCCGAGTTGCGGCCGAAATCGCGCCACGGGCGGAAGTGCGACACGCGGCCGCCCGGCGGATCGTAGGCCACGGACACCGGCACCTCGCGGACGGGCAGCCCGGCCCGGCGGGCCCGCACCAAAACCTCGACCTCGAACTCGAAGCGGCGGGCGCGCGTGGGCAGGGCCAGGGTTTCCGCCACCGGGTACACGCGAAAGCCCGACTGCGAATCCGACACCCGCGGCCCGCCCGAGGCCCACACCCAGAAGCCCGAGAACCCCCGGCCCATGCGGCTCGACCACGGCACCGCGCCCCCTTGCATGCCCCGCCGCGCGCCCAGCACGAGCGCCGCTTCCGGTTTCGCGGCTCCGGACGGCCACAGCGCCGCGAGCAAGCGCCGGGCCTCGTCGGGCCGGTGCTGCCCGTCGGCGTCCACGGTGATCGCGAAACGGGCGCCGCTCGCCTGCGCGGCGGCAAGCCCGGTCAGAATGGCCGCGCCCTTGCCGCGATTGGCCTCGTGACGGACAAGACGCACGCCCGCCACGGCCGACGCCGCCGCCGCGCTGCCGTCGGTCGAGCCGTCGTCGACCACGATCACGGCCGCGCCGCTGGCCGCCGCGGCCGCGGCCACCTGCCCCACGTTGCGCGCGTGGTTGAAGACCGGAATCACGAAGGCGAAGGCCGCGCCACCGCCCTCGCAACGGGCGCGCAGATCCTGCCAGGAGGGCGCGCCGTCGTCCATCACGCAAGCGCGCGAAAGATCAGCGAGGTGTTGATCCCGCCGAACGCGAAGTTGTTGTTCATGGCGACGCGGATGGGCCCGTGCCGCGGGCTGCCCAGCACGTGGTCGAGAGGCGGCAAGGCCGGGTCGGGCTCGTCGAGGTTCTTCGACACGGCCATGAATCCGTCGCGCATCATCGCCAGCGTGGCGGCCGATTCGATGGCCCCGCTCGCGCCCAGGGTGTGGGAGAGGTAGCCCTTGAGCGCGCTTACCGGCACCCGGTTGCCGAAAATGCGGTGCACCGCCTCGGCCTCGGCCGCGTCGCCCACGTCGGTGCCGGTGGCGTGCGCGTTGATGTGCTGGATGTCCGACGGCGCCAGACCGGCGTCCTTGAGCGCCAGGTTGACGGCGATGCAGATGCCCTCCGGATCGGAGTTCGTCGGGTGCGTGCCGTTGCAGCCCTGGCCGTAGCCGATGATCTCGGCGTAGACGTTCGCCCCGCGCCGTTTGGCGTGCTCGTACTCCTCCATGACCAGGCAGGCGGACCCCTCGCCCACCACCAGCCCGTCGCGCCTGCGATCGAAGGGCCGCGGCGTGCGCTCGGGCGTGTCGGAATAGCCCGCCGAGGTCGCGCGCATGATGTCGAAGATGCCGGCGTGCAGGACGTGCAGCTCCTCGGCCCCGCCGCCCAGGCAGATCGGCACGCGGCCGAAGCGCACCTGCTCGTAGGCGATGCCGACGCCCTGCGAGCCCGAGGTGCAAGCCGTGCACGAGGCGATGACCGGCCCCTTGCAACCGAACATGAGCGCGATGTTGGCCGCGCAGGTGTGGCTCATGAACTGCAGATACGTGGACGCGAGCAACCCGCGAATCGAGGTTTCGTTGAGGATGGGGCGCAGGAAGTCCTCCTGCGAGGCGGTGCTACCCACGGTCGAGCCGTAGGCCACGCCGCAGTCCGGGGACGCCACCACCTCGGGCGGCAGCCCGGCGTCGGCCACCGCGTCGCGCACCGATAGCGCGGCCAACACCCCGACGCGGCCCATGGTGCGGGCGTACTTGCGAGGAATGTCGTTGATGTCGATGCCGTCGCAAGGCGCGCCCACGCGCGTGCGCAGTCCGTCGAGCTTCTCCCACCCCGGCATGTTGCGAATGCCGCTCTTCCCCGCCAAGAGCCCGTCTCGCAGCGCCGCCAAAGTGTGCCCGAGCGGCGAGCGCAGGCCGATGCCGGTTACGACGACGCGGTTCCCTCTGCTCATGGCGACACTGAGAATGCCAGGGGGAAGGCGCCCGTGTCACCTCCCTTGCGATCACGAAGCGCACAGAGGGAACGAGGGACCAGAGAGCCGGGTTGACAGTCCGGAGCGGATTGCGCATATCCTTCCGACCTCCGTACGCTCTGTTTCCCCTGTGCGCGCCGTGGTTTGACTTTCGATCCCGCGCGAAGGATGCAACCGCCATGAACATCTACCCGTTTCTGCAAGCCGTGCGCGACAAACGCCCGCTGGTCCACCACATCACCAACTGGGTCACCATCTTCGACTGCGCCCAGATCGTGAAGTCCTTCGGGGCCTCGCCGGTCATGGCGCACGCGCCGGAGGAGGCCGCCGCCATGACCGGCATCGCCTCCGCCCTGGTGCTCAACATCGGCACCCTGACCACGGACGTGACCGACAGCATGAAGCTGGCCGCCGTCGCCGCCAACCAGAAAGGCATCCCCGTCGTCTTCGACGTGTGCGGGGCCGGCGCCACCCCCTACCGCGACCAGAAGAGCCTGGAGATCCTCGACGCCGCCAAGATCGGCGTGATCAAGGGCAACAGCTCGGAGATCGCCCGCGTCGCCGGCCTGGCGGTCGCAACCAAGGGCGTGGATGCCGGCCACGTGGCGGCCGACATGCGCGAGGTCGCGCGCTCGCTGTCCGCCCAACGCGCTTGCACCGTGGTCGTCACCGGCGCCGAGGACATCGTGGCCGGCGACGGCAAGCTCTTCCTGGTGCGCAACGGCCACCCCATGATGGCCAACGTGGTGGGCACCGGCTGCATGGCGGCCTCCAGCATCGGCACCTTCGCCGCGGCCGCGCCCGACCGCGTCCCCGAGGCGACGGCCGCCGGCTTGGCCTGTTTCGAGATCGCGGCCGAGCTGGCGGTGCAGAAGTCGGACGGCCCCGTCGCGTTCAAGCAGCAGCTCTTCGACTGCGTGTTCCGCCTCGACGAGAAACAGGTCGAGTCTTTGCAAAGAGTCGTCACGCCGGGCTAGCACATCGCCGCTGGCCGTGGCCGGCAAGCCTGCTATACATACCGCTCCCGTTTCACGAAACAGAAAGGAGAGAAGAACATGGCCGGTACACTACGCGTCGGGGTGTTGGGGGCGACAGGCATGGTGGGACAGAGGTTTCTTGCGCTGCTCGAGAACCACCCGTGGTTCAAGGTCACGACCTTGGCCGCGAGCGCCAACTCGGCGGGCAAGACCTACAAGGACGCGGTCGCCGGCCGCTGGGCCATGAAGACGCCGATCCCGCCGGCCTTCGCCGACCTGACGGTGCTCAACGCCTCGGCCATCGCCGAGGTCGCCGAGCGGGTCGACTTCGTGTTCTGCGCCGTCGACATGCCCAAGGACGAGACCCGGAAGCTCGAAGACGACTATGCCAAGCGCGAGATCCCGGTGGTGTCGAACAACTCGGCCCATCGCGGGACCGCGGACGTGCCCATGATGATCCCCGAGATCAACGGCGGGCATGCCGCCATCATCGCCGACCAGCGCAAGCGCCTGGGCAGCAAGCGCGGCTTCGTCGCGGTCAAGCCCAACTGCTCGCTGCAGAGCTACGTGCCGGCCATCGATCCCCTGATGGCCTTTGGCCCGCAGGATATCTTCGTGGCCACCTACCAGGCGATCTCCGGCGCGGGCAAGACCTTCGCGTCCTGGCCCGAGATGGTGGACAACCTCATTCCGTTCATCAAGGGCGAGGAGCAGAAGTCCGAAGAAGAGCCCATGAAGATATGGGGGAAGATCGAGGGCGGCAAGATCGTGCCCGCCAAAACGCCGCGCATCTCGGCCCAGTGCATCCGCGTGCCGGCCAGCGACGGCCACATGGCCGCGGTCTTCGTGCGCTTCGCCAAGAAGCCGACCCTGGAGCAGATCCTCGACTGCTGGAAAAAGGCCGAGGGCAAGCCGCAGCAGCTCAAGCTGCCGAGCGCGCCGGTGCCCTACCTGATCTATTTCACGGACGACAGCCGGCCGCAGACCAAGCTCGACCGCGACGCCGGAGGCGGCATGGCCATCACCATCGGCCGCCTGCGGCCCGATACGATCTACGACTACAAGTTCGTGTGCCTGTCGCACAACACCGTGCGCGGCGCGGCCGGCGGCGCCGTGCTGACCGCCGAGCTTCTGACCGCGGAAGGCTACATCACCGCCAAGTAGACAAGGCCGGCGGCGTCCGCGTCGCGTCCCTCGCGCGCTCGTGCTCGCGGCACGCCGCCGCCGGGCGAGCCAAGCGAGCGCGATGGGGCGTCAGTACTTCTGCACGTTCGTGATCGTGACGTTGCCGCTCGAGGAGTTGTAGACGCTGCTGCCGACGATCACGAGACCGTCGCCGATCTGGCTGTAGCGCGTGTTGCTTATCGTGACCTTGCTCGACGCGCAGTCGGTGCGGAAGATGGATTCGGACATGCCGGAGATGTCGCAGTGGTCGAAGACGGCCGTGACGGGGTAGCACGAACCGCCGTTCTCGCGCATGGTCTTGCCGGCGCTCTTGATCGTGAAGTTGGAGACTGTCCACGTGGCCCGGGCGTTCACCTGGAACACCTTGTCGGCTCCGTTTCTGGCGGAGCCGCAATCGAGGGTGACGGTGGCGTCGGCCTTGATGGTGGCCGCGTCCTCGCCAATATCGAGCCAGTGGATGTTCTCCGCCGTGGCGTTGCCGTAGAAGTGCACGCCGTCGGCGGCGGGAGCGCCGATGATCACGTTGACGAGCTTGCCGCCGGCGTTGACGCGGAAGAGGGGCTGCTGCCCCTCCTCTTGGCTGCCGTCGCCCAAGCCTCCGGACGCCCGTGACTTCGTGACGTAGGTCTTGCAGCCGCCGTCATAGGTTTGGCCGTTGTTGACCACGATGGTCGCCGTGAGCGGATTGCCGGAGTAGTCGCCCGAGGAGGTCAGACAACCGCAGGTCTTGTTGGGCCCGATGGCATTCGGATTCGCCGTCGTGCCGCCCGTGCCCGGGGCTCCGCCCCTGCCGGTCGCGCCGCCCGTGCCCCGGACGCCGCCCGTGGCCGTCGATCCTCCCGTGGCCTTGGCGCCGCCCGCGCCGGTCGCGCCGCCCCTCCCCACTCTCCCGCCTGTCGCCGTCGTCCCACCCGTGGCTCTGGCGCCGCCCGTCCCCGTTCTTCCCCCGGTCGCCGTCGCGCCACCCGTGCCCGTTGCCCCACCCGTGGCCCTGGCGCCCCCGGTCCCTCGATCGCCGCCGCCGCCCGCCGACGTTGTCGTCGCCCGCGTGCTTCCACCCGCGGCCCCCGTGGTTCCGCCGAGGTTCGGGCTCGTGGCCCGCGTCGTGCCGCCGGTGCCTGGGTCAACCCCGCCCGAGCCTCCCAGCCCCGGATTCGTGGTTTCTCCCGCACCGTCTTTGCCGTCGCAGGCGAACACGGCCAACTGCAAGAGGACCCCAGCGACGAACCAACGTTGCAGCGCCATGTGCCGCGACATGCGTATATGGTGCCGGGCAGGTCGCGTCCGCGCAAGCGGCACGCACCGATCGTGGTCGGTCACGCGCGGACGGGGCCCAGACCACGGCTCGCTTACGGCTCTCCACTTGTGCCGAAGCTTCGCGGCAACGACATCGTGGGAAACGGGCCGGCCACCCTCGCCGCCGGCGAGAAGGCTCATGCCCGGCCCAGAAGCGCACGCAGGGCCGCGGCCGGATCCGGAGCCCGCATCAAGGACTCGCCCACCAGGACCGCGTCGATCCCGCCGGCGCGCAGATGGCGCACGTCGTCGGCGTTTTCGATGCCCGACTCGGCGACCAAGAGCCGGTCGGGCGGAACCAGCGGCCGCATCGCCACCGCCAGATCCATGTTCATGGCGAACGTCCGCAGGTCGCGGTGGTTCACGCCCACGAGCGTGGCCCCGGCGGCCACCGCGCGCCCGACCTCGTCCGCGTCGTGTGCCTCGACCAGCGCCTCCATGCCCCAGCGCTCGATTTCCGTCCGCAGCCCGGCCAGCTCCGCGTCCGGCAGCGCCGCCACGATGAGCAGCACCGCGTCCGCGCCCGCGGCGCGCGCTTCCGCCACCTGGTAGGCATCCACGATGAAGTCCTTGCGCAGAAGCGGCAGGCCCACCGCCGCGCGCGCGCGCCCGAGGTCGTCCAGACCGCCGCCGAAGAAGGGCGTGTCGGTCAGCACCGACATGGCGCTCGCTCCACCCGATTCGTAGGCGCGTGCCACGGACGCCACGTCGGCCTCGCGGTGGATCCAGCCCTTGGAGGGCGAGCGCCGCTTGAACTCCGCGATGGCGGCCATGCCGTCCGCCGCGCGAATCGCCTGCGCCAGGCTGCGGGCAGGCTCGGCCGCGGCGGCCAGCTTCTCGACCTGCGCCAGCGGCACGCGGGCGCGCCTCGCCAGAAGGTCCCGTCTCGTCTGCGCCAGGATCTCGTCGAGAATCATGCTCTGCCGGCCGCCCCACGCACGCGTTCGAGGACCGACATGGCGGCACCGCTGTCCAAGGCTTGCGTGGCCATGGCGGCCGCTTCGCGCCAGGAGGCCGCCTTGCCCACCACCACCAGGCCCGCGGCCGCGGTCATCACGGTCGAGACCCGGCTCGCCCCGGCCTCGCCGCGCAGGGTGGCCAGAAGCACGGCCGCGTTCTGGGCCGGCTCCCCGCCGCGCAGCCCCGCCGCATCCGCCTCGGGCAATCCGAAGTCGGCCGGCGCAACCTCGTAGCTTCGCACCTTGCCCTTGTCCAGCTCGGAAACCAGGGTCTTGCCCGCCGGCGCGAACTCGTCGAGCCCGCCTGCCCCGTGCACCACCATGGCGCGCTCGGAGCCGAGCCTGCCGTGCGCCTGGGCCAAGAACTCGCAGCGCTCGGCCGCGAACACCCCGTTGACGTGGTAGCGAGCGCCGGCCGGGTTGGTCATGGGCCCGAGCAGGTTGAACAGGGTGCGAAAGCCGACCTCACGGCGCGGCCCGGCCACGTTCTTGGTGGCGGCGTGATAGGCCGGCGCGAACATGAAACAGATGCCGATCTCGGCCAGGCACCTTCGCGCCAGGTCCGGGCCGGGCGCGGGATCGATGCCCAGGGCCTCGAGCACGTCGTGCGAGCCCGAGCGCGACGACAGGGCGCGGTTGCCGTGCTTGGCAACCTTCACCCCGCAGGCCGCGAGCACGAACGCCGCCAGGGTGGATATGTTCACCGAGCCCGAGGCGTCGCCCCCCGTGCCGCAGTTGTCGAGCAGCACCGGGTCGTCGGCTTGCACCCGGACCATGCGCTGCCGCATGGCCCGCGCCGCGCCCACGGCCTCGTCCACGGTTTCGCCCTTCATGCGCATGGCCGCGAGCAATGCCCCGACTTGGGCCGGGGTGGTCTGGCCGTCCATGATCTGGCCGACCACCGCGGCCATGTCGTCGGCCGGCAAGCCCTTGCCCGCCACCAAGAGAGCGAGCGCCTCGCGAATCCCCATGCCGCCGCTCATGCCCGTGCCTTCATGGCGATGAAGTTCTTGAGGATGTCCTTGCCCACCGTGGTCAGAAAGGACTCGGGGTGAAACTGCACGCCCTCGACGGGCAGGGTCTTGTGTCGTACGCCCATGATTTCCTCGTCCCAGGTCTTGGCGGTGATCTCCAGGCAGTCGGGCAAGCTCGCCCGCTCGACCACCAGGGAGTGGTAGCGCGTGGCCTCGAAGGGATTCGGCAGACCGGCGAAGAGGCCGCGCTCGTCGTGGAACACGCGCGAGGTCTTGCCGTGCACGACCTGCTTGGCGCGAACGACCTTGCCGCCGAAGGCCTGGCCGATGGATTGATGTCCCAGGCACACGCCCAGGATGGGGATGCGGCCGGCCAGCTTGGAGGCGACCTCGAGCGAAATGCCGGCCTCGTTCGGGGTGCACGGCCCAGGCGAAATAACGATATGTTCCGGCGACATACGCGCGATTTCCTCAACCGTCGCCTCATCGTTGCGCGCGACCCGAACGTCCTGCCCCAGCTCGCCAAGGTACTGGACCAGGTTGTAGGTGAACGAGTCGTAGTTGTCGATGACCAGAAGCATGGCTAGCCCCCCTCCCCGCGGCCTTGCGGCGCCGACTGCCGGACCAGCTCGACCGCGCGGGTCACGGCCCGCGCCTTGCTCAAGCACTCCTCGTGCTCGGCTTCGGGCTGGCTGTCGGCCACGATGCCCGCGCCGGCCTGCACGTGGATGGTGTCGCCCTTGGACACCAGGGTGCGAATGGCGATCGCGAAGTCCATGTTGCCCGAGTACGAGAGGTAGCCGATGGCGCCGCCGTAGACTCCGCGGCGCGCCGGCTCCAGCTCCTCGATGATCTCCATGGCGCGGATCTTGGGCGCGCCGGAGAGCGTGCCGGCGGGGAAAGCGGCCTTGACCACGTCCTTGGCCGCAAGCCCCTCGCGCAGCGTGCCGCTCACGTTCGACACCATGTGCATCACGTGCGAGTAGCGCTCGACCACCATGACCTCGTCCAGCCGCACCGAGCCGGATTCGGACACGCGGCCCACGTCGTTGCGCCCGAGGTCGATGAGCATGACGTGCTCGGCTCGCTCCTTCGGGTCGGCCAGAAGCTCCCTTTCCAGCGCCAGATCCTCGGTGACGGTCGCGCCCCGCCGCCGCGTGCCCGCGATGGGCCGCACCTCGACCTTCTTGCCGTCCAGGCGCACCAGCACCTCGGGCGAGGCTCCGGTCACGACGGCTTCCGGGAACTCCAGGTGGAACATGTAGGGCGATGGGTTGGTCACGCGCAGGACCCGGTACACGTCGAAGGGATCCACCCCGCCGCGCGACACGTCGAAGCGCTGCGAATACACGACCTGGAAGGCGTCGCCGGCCAGGATGTACTCCTTGATCTTGCCGACCCCGGCCAGGTAGTCGGCCCGGCTGGTGCGCGAGATGGGGGTCGTGACCGGCGGCGCGCCCAGATCCAGGTCGAGCGGCGGCAGGGGCTCGGCCGGCGAGGTCAGGCGAGCGCAGATCTCCTCGACCTTGGCGCAGGCCGCGTCATAGGCCTTGCCGGGATCTCTGCCCGCCACGTCGACCGAGGCCACCACCTTGAGCGTGCCGCGCAGGTTGTCGAAGACGACCACGGTGTCGGTCAGGGCGAAGCACAGATCGGGCAGGGAAAGCTCGTCGGGCGCGCGGGCCGGCAGGCGCTCGAAGTGCCGGACCATATCGTACCCGAGAAAGCCGACCGCGCCGCCGAAGAAGCGCGGCAGGCCGGGGGGCACGGCGGGCTGCAGGGCGCCCAGAGTGCCGGCCACGTAGTCGAGGGGATTGTCCACGCGCAGGCGCTCGGCCACGACGAAGCCTTCGCCGTCGGGCCGCAGCACCTCCACGTCCTTGCCCTTGGCGCGGATCACTTGGCGCGGCCGCACGCCGGCGAAGCTGTACTGGGCCCACTTCTCCCCGCCCACCACGCTTTCGAGCAAGAACGAATACGGCCCGCGCCCGAGCTTGGCGAACAGGGAAACCGGCGTGTCGGCGTCCGCCAGCCACTCGCGATAGACGAAGCACAGGCGGCCCTGCCGGGCGAGGTCGGCGAACTTGGCTCGGTCGGGAATGAACTTGGCCATGGCGGAAGGCCTTGCACACTAGCGCGCATTGCCCGAGGGGGCTAGCAGCCCGTGGTGAGAGTTGCCGCGAGCATTGCGCAGCCTCTTGCCTGTTGCGATACTTCCCACGCCCGGCACGACATCGTCGGCGCCGGCGCGGCAACCTCCCCGTAGCCCGAAAGGAGAGCCATGTCAGCCGCTTCGGATGCCTTCGTCGCTCAGAAGACCCTCGCAGTGGTCGGCGTGTCACGCACGCGCGGTTTCGGCAACAAGCTGTTCCGGCACCTGCGCCAGAAAGGCTACCGCGTCTTTCCGGTCAACTCGCAGACCGACAGCGTCGAAGGGGAACGCTGCTTCCGCCGGCTCGACGATCTGCCCGAGCCGGTCGCCGGGGTCGTCGCGGTGGTGCCGCCGGCGCAGACGAAAAACGTGGTCGAGGACTGCGCCCGCCTGGGCATCAAGCACATCTGGATGCAGCAAGGAGCCGAGTCCGAAGCCGCGGTCGCGCTGTGCCGGGACAAGGGCATCGCCGTGGTGGCCGGCGAGTGCCTGCTCATGCACACCGACGCGGGGTTCCCGCACAGCCTGCACCGTTGGCTGTGGAAGAAGCTGGGGAAGTACTGAGCCGGGTGGCACGCGGCTCGACTTGCCCATAGAGTTGCCGCCCGGAGGAGTCGCATGTCGAGATTTCGTGGCATAGCCGGTCCCCGCCTCGCGACCGGGCTGCTGGGCCTGCTCCTCGCCGCGGGATGCGGCGGCATCGGGGACGACGCGCCCCCGGTCTACGAACCCGTGGCCAGGCTGCTGGTCTTCGCCGATCCCCACTACTTCGCCCCGTCGCTCGGCATCGCCGGCCCAGCCTTCGAAGACCGCGTGGCGCGCGACCGCAAGCTGATCGCACAGAGCGACGCCATCCTGCGCGCCATGGTGGGCCTGGTCGAAGCCGAGAGCCCGGACATCGTTCTCGTCCCCGGCGACCTGACCAAGGACGGGGAGCGGGTCTCGCACGAGGCCGCGGCCGACTACCTTCGCCAGATGACCGCAGGCGGCCGCCGGGTTTTCGTCGTGCCGGGCAACCACGATATCCAGAATGGCAACGCCGAGAGCTACGCCGGCGACACCGTGACGCCCGTCGCCTCGATCTCGGCGGCGGAGTTCGCCGACATCTACCGGAACCTGGGATACGACCAAGCCATCGCCCGCGACCCGGGCTCGCTCAGCTACGTCGCCGAGCTCGTGCCCGGTCTGTGGCTCTTGGCGCTCGACTCGTGCATCTACGGCGACACGCCGGGCAGCGCGCTCACCGGGGGAAGACTCGCGGACGGCACGAAGGCCTGGACCAGGCTGTGGCTCGACGAGGCCAGGCGACGCGGATGCCGTGTCCTGGCCATGATGCATCACGGGCTGTTCGAGCACTTCGGAAGCCAAACCCTGCTCTTCCCGGAGTACGTGATCGACGAGCGCGATGTCGTCGCCACTCTGCTCGGCGACGGCGGGGCGCGCGTGGTGTTCACCGGCCACTTCCACGCCAACGACATCACCCAGGGACAGCCCGGCGCTTCCGCCTCGCCCATCTTCGACGTCGAGACCGGGGCGACCGTCACCTTTCCCTGTCCCTACCGCATCGTGGGCCTCGCCTCGGACGTCATGACCATCGCCACCAAGCACATCACGGCCATCGACTACGACCTCGGCGGCGCCGCCGATTTTCCAACTCTCGCCCGCGACAGCCTGCGCGTGGGCCTCGAGGGGCAGATTGCCGACCTGATACGGCAACCGCCGTACGGGCTTTCCCCCGACCAGGCGACGGCCCTGGCGCCCTGGCTCGGCGACGGCCTTCTGGCCCACTACGCGGGCGACGAGGTCATGCCCGCGGACGTCCTACGAGAAGTCCAGGGGCTGCTCGCGTCCACCAACGCGATCGAAATCCTCGCCGGCGCCATGCTCGAGAGCATCTGGACCGACCTGCCACCCGCCGACAACGACGTCACGTTGGATCTGGCGCCGCGATGAATCGCAGGTTTCGCACGGCAAGGCCTGTGTGCTACACCGTCCGTATGCAGGGCTGCCGCTGTCTTCTGGCCGCTTTGTCGCTCGCTCTCGTCTCGCTCGGAGCATGCTCCGGCGACCGAGCCGAATCCGGGCCGCCGGCCACCGGGGGGCTTCGCAGCGCAGGCGGTGGAGCTTCGGCGGGCGGGGCGACCGGCGCCGGCGGCCTTGGCGGCACGTCCGCTTCCAGTCTCGGGGCAGGTGGCGCCGTCGCTTCCGGGGGAAACGGTGCTGGCGGCGACGCGGCTGGGGGAACGACCCGCACGGGCGGAAGCGCCGGCCTGGGCGGCACAACGACTTCCGGCGGAGCCACGGGCACGGGTGGCGCGACCCGCGCCGGAGGGGTTTCCGGCACGGGCGGCGCGCCTCGCAGCGGCGGCGTCAGCGGCAGAGCCGGCAGGACGGGAACGGCCAGAGCCACGGGAGGCGCGACCGGGACGGGCGGCACGTCCAACCTCGGTGGCGCCACGCGCACCGGTGGCGCGACCGGCAGCGGCGGCGCCACGGGCTCGGGCGGAGACACGAGCCGCCCCCCCTACAAGGGCGTGGCGAACTCGCCCGCGGGCGAGATCGCCGCGCTGGGAGTCACCTGGTGCTACAACTGGGGAACCCGGCCGCAGGCGTCGGATTGCAACGACCCGTACTTCGTGCCGATGGTCTGGGGCAAGGGCGATGTCGCGGCCGCCATCAAGGCCATCGGAGACGCCGGCTACAAGACGGTCCTCGGCTTCAACGAGCCGAACAAGTCCGACCAAGCCGACATGACCGTCGACGAGGCCATCGCGCTCTGGCCGGCCCTGACGAGCGATCCCGAGATTTGCGTCGGCAGCCCCGCGGTCTCCGACGACGGCCGGGCCTGGCTCGAGAGCTTCATGACCCAGGTTCAGGCGAAGGGCTTACGCGTCGACTTCATCGCCATGCACTGGTACGGCTGGAATGCCGGCTCGTGCGTGGCGGGCCAGCTCGAGGGCGCCGTCAACTGGGCATCGAAATGGAACCTGCCCGTCTGGATCACCGAGTTCGGCTGCATGGGATCGAGCAATCCCGACGAGAAGACGGTGCTCGATTTCTTCAACGCCGCGATCCCCATGCTGCAGAAGAAGCCGCTGGTCGAACGCTACGCCTGGTACCCGTGGAACACGTACAACCACTTGTACCTGGAGGACGCCAACAAGGTTCGCGTGATCACCGCGCTGGGGAAGGCCTTTGCCGCCGCCCCACAGTATCGCCAGTGAGCCGCAGGGGCCTAGGGCAAGCCGGGTGTTTCGCTCCGCGCTTGGTAGATGGCGTGCAGGGTGGTGATGTAGAGCGTGCGGCGATCGGTGCCGCCGAACGTGCAGTTGGACGGCGGCACCGGCAACGGGATACGGCCCGCATAGCGACCGTCGCGCTCGAAGACGACGACGGCGCTTCCCTCCGCGCTGTTGTTGGCGACGTAGACGCGGCCCAGATCGTCCGCGCACAGCCCGTCGGGGGTGCGCAGCTCGCCTGGTCCGCTCGTATCCGCGAACGGCTCGGGGACGCCCACCGCCCCATCGTCCCCAAGCGGCAGCCGCCACAGCCGATTCTGGGCGTCGCTGCCCACGTAGAGAGTCCGGCCGTCCGGCGACAGCGCGACCCCATTCGGCATGTCGACCTGGAAAGCCACGGAGATCTCGTCCGCGGGCGATACGCGGTAGAGCGCGGTCTTGGCGTGCGCGCCGGGCCGCGCGCCCCAGGTCGTGTCCGTGAAATAGATGTTCCCGTCCCCGCGCAAGACCACATCGTTGGGCGCATTCAGGGTTTCGCCGGTGGGCGAGCGCTCGGCCACCGGGCTGCGCACCCCGCCGGACACTCGCACCAGCGCCCCGTTCCACCGCTCGCAGGCCAGCAGCCGCCCGTCGTTGTCCATGGCCAGGCCGTTCGTGCTGGCCGGCGCCCCCGGGTACAGGAGCGTCGTGAACGTCTGCGCCCCCGGATCGAAACGGTAGATCTTGGCCGCGGGGCCGTTCCTCTCGACCACGTCCGAGAAGATCAGATACCCGCCGTTCGCCACCCAGAACGGCCCCTCGAGCGACGCGAAGGGCACGTCGCTGGGAATGGTGCGCGGCGGGCTGGCCAGCGATTCTGCCTCCGGCCCGACGGCGGAGCCATCGGCTGGCGCGCTCGTGCCGCAGGCAAGAGCGGACAGACAGAGAAGCGCCGCAGCTCGGATTCCGACTCGGATGGGCATGCCCGACTTGTAGCACGGGATGCGCGATTGGCGCCGGCCCGCGACGACTTCACCCCGCCGACGCGACTTCCCTTCGGGGGCTGTCTGCGTCGCCGGGCATGGCGTCGGTGGCGATGTACGCCAAGGTACCGTTGCATGGCCGTCGGGTGCCACCACGACCGATCGGTTTTCCCACTGGGTCGAGCGGGCGTTGGCAAAGCGTGCGCATCCCCACCTACGGCATCAAGGCCAGGGTGTTCCCTCCAGGACTCGGAACGAGATCCAACACGCGGTCATTGAGCAGGTCCGAGATCTGCTTGTCGAGAATCAAGAGCGTCTTTCCTTGGTGCTCGATGCCAACGTCGTCCGACTTGGGCAAGTCCGTGTGAAGCTGTAGGTCACCCGACGTTCCTCGGACAATGCGGATTGCCGCGTTGGCTGACGCACCCTTCTCGGCAAGCAGACCTTCAAGGTGATTCGCAGCGGCGAGGGTCAACTGTAGCATCATTGCCTCCTTTCGTTCCCAGGACGGTCAGCAAGCCCCATGCCACGGAGTCTTCTCACCTGCCGTGGCGTTGGGGTGTCTGAGGCGGGCCATGGCCCTTCCTCTGCTTCGTCTTGGTGCGCTTTCCACCGTGACAGATCGTCTCGGCGAGACGTTTCGCCGCGCACACGAAAAGCGCGGTACCTTCGAGCGCGGTGTTCATCGCGCCAGACGAGCCGTACTGCCGGGAAATGTATCGTCAGGGCTCACGCCGTTTCTTCGTCAGTAGTGCCACGGAGAACCCGTAGTGTCCGGGAATTCGTCGTCAGGGGTCACGCCGCTTCTTCGTCGGCGCCGTCACCGAAAAACCGCCCGAGAGACCTCGCGGGAATCTCCACGTGAGGCAATCGGGCACGCACAACCCTGCCGACACCTGATAGCCGGGCGCCAAGCAGGCACGCGGAATGCAACTCCTCCGGAGCCCATCATGCCTACTCCAATCAATGAGAATCCGCCCCCGTTCGACGTCGGAACCGGACCGCGGACGGCAAGAGCCACGCGCGCACACCTGCTACTCGCCGAGGATGACGCGGACTTTCGCACTTTGCTCCAGCGTTCATTCGTGAAACACGGCTTCGAGGTCACCACGGCCTGCGACGGCTTCGAGCTCTACCGCATCCTCGCCCACTCGCTAAACGGGCAGTCACCCGGGGTGACTTACGCGGTCGTGGTTGCCGACCTGCATATGCCGAGGTGGAGCGGTCTGGGCGTGCTGGCCCTCGTGGGTTGCGATTCGCACACCCCACCCATGGTCATCATCACCGCGTTCGGCAGCGACGACCTGCGCGAGCAAGCCAAACAACTCGGCGCGGCGGCCGTGCTCGAAAGACCTCTCGATCTCGATGACCTGTGCAGCTTGGTCGACAGGTTGGCCGAGCGACGCATCGTTCGCGCGGGATCTCCGGGCACGGCCTGACCCGGCCCCTGTCCCTCGCCACGTTCTCAAGCAACTGCTCCACTGAACACCATCGCGAGGCAAGGCCGAAACCGCTTTGGAGCGCCCGAGTTGTTGCGGCCAACCGGCCGTCCCCCTCCTACTTGTCTGGCGCGGCGACGCGGATCTCGGCCTGTTCCAGGGAATCGACCGCGCGCAATCTGGCCGCCACCGCCTGGTACTCGCCGGGCGGAACCCGCATGAGCGGCAAGCGCGAACGCCGGCGCACTCTCACGCTGCCGCCATCCACCACCTGCCGCCGCTCGACGAAGGCCGCCGGGGCCGCGCTCACCTCGCCGCTCTGCCCGACGTCGAGCACCTCGGCGCCCGCCGGCAGCACGAACTCGGCGTCCAACTCCAGGGGCACGTCCGGCCCCAGCAAGAGGGTGGTCTTGCGCTGCGGTTCGGTGCAGAAACGGCGTCCAGGTCGGGCGCGGAAGAAGATCGGACGCAAGCGCAGCTCGCCGTTCCGTCGATCTGCGAACCCTGCCGCCTTGAACGCGTATCGGACCCGCGCGCGCCCCACCCCCGCGTCGACGTCGAGCGTGTCCAGCTCGGCGCCGGGGAAATGATGCCCCAGCCAACGCTGCTCGAACTCCTGGCGCAGCTTCGTGCGATCCTTGCCGGCGCGGTCGAGCATCTCGCTCCATTCCAGCGCCGGCCATCCGGACACGTCCTCGCTCACGGCGACCTCGGCGCTGCCGTCCGCCGCCAGGCGCGCCCGCAAGGTCACGCGTCGGTCGTCCGGCACGGTCGTGGCGACTGGCAGGATCTTGCTCGTGCCCACCACAATGGCCTTGGCGCCGTCGAGACCGCTCGGCACGAAACCGAACGGAGCGTGGCGCAGCCGCGGCGCCACGAAGCGATCGCCCTCGGGACGCGGTATGCGCACCAGTGCCTCGTGGAAATCGTCGAGCTGGGCCGGCTCGATGGGCGCCGTGGCCTCGGCGGTCAGGCGCGAACGGGCGAAGACCAGATCGGCGGGCACGCCCAGGCTGCGCAGAAGCGCTATCACGAGCCCGGCGCGGTTGCCGCGGCCGCGGGCCGCGGTCGCCGTGGCGGACTCCACGTAGCTGTTCTCGGGCTCGATGTTCTCGCGCACCCAATCCACGACGGCCTCGGCCAGCTTGTCCCGGTTGCCGCCCGCCTCCGCTGCGATGCGAGCCGCCAGCCGGCGTATCTCGGGCGAGCCGCGCGGCACCCGCGCGAATCGCTCGGCGACGAAACGCGACCACAGCTCGAGCGTCACTCCGCTGGACACGCGCACCGACGGGATCCATTCCACCGCGGGCACGGCCGAGCGCTCCGGGAAGAGCTGCGGCTGCTCGCGCCGCACGAAGGTCAGGATGCGCGTGCCGTCCGCGCCTCGCGCCTCGCTCGGCACGGGAGCGCCGGCGCGCGCGTCCACGTCCAGACGCCTATCCACAGGCGCGATCAACACGTACTCGGAACGATCCAGGGGCGCATCGAACGACTGGAAATAGAAGCGCTCGCCGACAAAGCCGGGCGCAAAGGCCTCGCGCGGACTCTTGAACTCGAGAGTCTCCGTTTCCACGAAGTCGCCCACCCCGAGGTTGGGGGCCGAGATGCTCGTCTTGCCCAGGATCTTCTCCGCCTCGCGGAGCGTGCCGTCCGCCTTGCGCGTGCGCAGCGCCAGGATCTGAGCGCCGTGCGGCACGTGGACCTCGCCCACCTGCTCGACCGCGTTCTTGCTCAGCACCTGGGTGATGGTGTGGGTGAGCATCAGGCGGCCGCCGTCCGAAAACACCCGCTCGACCGCCCGGTCCAGAACGACCACGGCGGGCGCCTGGTACCGCCGCCCCGAGGCGAGGAAGTCGCTCACCACCTTGCCACCCGCGACGCGGAAATCGTCGAGTGGCAAGGCCAGTCCAAGCAAGCGGGCCGCCCGGTGCAGGTCCTGCCGGGCCGGCAGGCGGCGCAACGCCTCCGCCAGCGTGGCCCGCGCCTGCGCGGGCTTGCCCATTGCCGTCTGGGCGTCCGCAAGTCGAATCCAGGCCCGCGTGTTGCGCGGCGAACGGTCCAGGATGTCCGCGAGCACGCCGGCCGCCAGAGCGGGCTCGCCACGCGCGAGGTGAGCCTCGGCCAGCTCGGATTGCACCCACAGCGGCTCCGCGCTGGTGGGCAACGCCCTGGCGACCTGGGCAAGCGCCTCGTCCAGCCGGCCTCGCTCCTGCGCCCAGGTGCGAGGATGGGGATTCTGGGCATCGCAACGACCGAGCGCCGACACCAGGCGATCGACCGCCGCGGTCTCTTGCCGGTCCCGTTTTCGGTGCAAGGCGCTCTCGATCATCTGGCATCCGCCCCAGCCGGGTTCGACCAGTGCCAGCCCGGCCGCCAGCGCCTCGTCGGCGGGTTGTTCCAGTCCCTGCGCGCGCCAGGCGCTGGCCAACCCGAGCTGCGCCGGCCACCAGCCTGGCGCGAGCTGCCGGCTGCGTTCGGCATGCGCGGCCGCCTCGCGCGGGCGCTCCTGCTGCATCTCCAGATCGGACAGGTCGAGCCACACCCGCGCCAGTCGGGAGTCCACGGTCACCGCCTGCTGCCACAAGGCTCTCGCCTTGTCGCGCATGACGTCCAGAGGTCGGGTCATGTCCAGTCTTCCGAGTCGTCCGGCCGCCGCCAGCCCCAGCGCGAAGCGCACCCGGGCGCCAAGGCGTTCGGTCTGCTCCTGGACCGCGTCGCTGTCTCCCGCCAGATGGGCCGACAGGGCCCGGGCCAGCTCCAACATCGGCGCTTCGGACGCCGACACGTCCCCCGGTCCGGTGAGCCGTGCCGCAGGAATCGCCAGCAAGGCCAGCTCCGCGCTCGCCCCGTGCATACCCAAGCGGATCTCCACCTGGTGCTTGCCGGCGGCGAGCGTGACGGGAAAGGCGCTCCAGCGCGGGCCGTAGACTTCCAGCGACCCGCCGTGCAAGTGCCAGGGTCCTCCATCCACGCGCACGCGGGCCGCGCCGGCGAAGTTGAGGACGATCTCGTAGCGGCCGCCGGGCAGGTCGAACCGCGAGCGCAGCACCTTGACGCCCATGCGCCCGTCGGTGGTGTTGATCTCGAACAGGCAGCCGGCCGGCACCAGGGGCCGAGGCGACTCGACAGGAACCAAGGTATCCGCGGCCAGATCCAGCAACGGCAGCCGGCCGCCCGTGCCCACGTAGTCGATGGACTTCGCACAGCCCACCCGCGCCGCCGCCTCGGCCAAGAGCTCCGCGTCGGCGCGTTTGCGAGCGATGTCGATCACCAAGAGCGCCAAGGCATACTGCGCCTGCCAGGGCAGACGCCGCGGCGCCAGCGCGAGAAGGCGCGCCTCGGCCGGCCGACGGTCGGGGATCTCCTCCAGAAGCCGCGGCAGGCGCGCCAAGACCGCCATCGAAAGCCCGACCGCGATCTCTTGCCCACGGCTCGCGGCTTCGAGCAGGTCGAGAGCGCGAGCCAGGGCGCCGTCGACTTGTCCCTGCTCATAGGCCAGGTTGGCCGCCCCGAAGAGGGCGCGCGCGTCCGCCGGATCACGGGCGAGCGCCCGCGCGAAGCTCGCGGCGGCCGCGGTGTCGTTGCCCTCGGCCAACTCGGCCCAGCCGCGCACGGCATCGGTTCGTGGCGCCGCGCTCTTCGGGCCGCGCCAGGCGCCGGCGCAACCCGCGGCGAGCAGCAAGCTCGCAGCAACGAGCCCGCGCACCTTCACGGCGACCTCCCGAAGGCGAGGACGATGCGTTCGGCCAACGCCGCGTCGGTATCGCGCAGGAAGGCCCGGAAGGCACCGTAGTCCGCGGGCGCGATCCGGCTGTGGTTCAGGAGAAAGGTGGACTTCGCCACGATGGAGTCCTTGCCGCGAGTCACGAAGAGCGCGAACTCGCCGAACGCGCTCTTCACGGCGCGTTCGGCGGGCAGGCGCACCACGCGTGCTCCCTTGGACAGCCGGTAGCTCACGCTTTCCTCGTGCCGCCATGGGTAGCCGACGAGCAGCGGCCAGCGGCGTTCTCCCAGGCGCGCATAGGTGCTCGCCATATCGGCTTCGCGCGAGCTGGTCGGCAGGTGCACCTCGTTGCCTTCGCGTCGCTCCCCGAGTTGCGGCACCTTGACCGTCGCACGCACCCGCACCGGCCGGTTGCGGTCGCTCAAGTCCATCGCGACAGACTCGAGCCGCGTGCCGGCATAGCGCCCGTTCCACACCTTGGCGTAGCGCGAACGGCGTTCCCCCGGCGTCTGGTAGTAGGACCGCCACTCGGGCGCCGCCTGGCCCACGACGAAGAGATCCTCGACGATGCGTGCCGAACCGTCCCCGTGCAAGTCCACCGTCCACTTGCGCGAGGCCACGTTCGTTTCCGCCGCCAGCACGGGCGTGCGCACCAGCTTCACCTCCCGCGCCGACACGCGCAGGGCCATGGCGTCCTGATCCTCGGCCGGCAGCTCGGCCAGACCGGCAAACTCCGCGGTGCCATCCACGTAGAGATCCAGGCCGGGCACGTAGGCAATGGCGTGGTTGAAGACCGCCAGCGAGGCCGGCGCCTCGTCGATGCGGCCGCGGCGGCGGGTGCGCAGCAGCACCAACTCGGCGTCGATGCCCACGCCGCCGAGCAGGGTCACGAACAAAGTCGCCTTGTCCTTGCAGTCGCCGAAGCGCCGCTCGAAGACCTCCGTCGCCCGGTAGGGCTTGTAGCCGTGGATGCCGAATTCGAGCCCCACGTAGCGCGTGTTTTCGACGACCAAGCGATGGATGGCCTTCACCTTGTCGAGCGTCGTGCGCGCGCCTGCCGTGGCCCGCAGGGCGGCCTTCTTCAGGGTGCCGTCGTCCTGCATCTGGTCCGCCACCAGGTTCCAGTACCAGCGGCCGACCTCCTCCCAGGTCCGGTACGTGCTCACGTGGAGATGGGGCGCCACCTCCGCGAAGCCGGGCATGGCCGGCTCGCTTCGCACGCGCGGCACGCGTTCGGCCGAGAACTCGTAGCGCATCTCGGAACCCCGTCTCTCGCGCCGGGGGCCGACCTTCGGCCACTTCGGTTGGTTGAAGTAGAAGGTGCGGGTCGCGGGCGCGATGAGCGTGTAGTCCCAGCGGCGCGTGGGCCACACGTCGGCGATCACCGAGAAATCGCCGAAGTAGTCCGCGAAGTCGTTGCGGTAGCCGATGTCCACCACGGTGTACTCCACCTCCACCACGTCGCCCGCGCGCAGGGTCTCGAAGGTGACCACGGCCGCGCGGTCGTCGTAGTACAGCCCGTACCACGGCTGGGACAGGTTCTCTTCGTCGCGCCCCGTGGCCTGGGAGATCTCGAGGTCCCCGCCGGCCGAGCGGCGCAGGATGCGCGCCTTGCGGATCTCGACTTCCTGCCGGCCGGGCTCGAAGCGCACGCTCGTCTCGCGGCTGTCGCGCGCGGCCCGCTCGGTGCGAGCGTGAACCAAGCGCTGGACGAAACGCTCGGCCAGCCCATTGGCGTGCACGCGCACCACGGTGCGATCGAGCAGCACCTCGGCGGATGCGTCGTCGGCCGCCGGCGCTCCGAAAATCGCCTCGCGAGCCAGGGCCTCCCCGTCCGCCCGGTAGGCGCTGGCCAAATCGTCCGCGGCGCGAGATTCGCGCCTGCTCGTTTTCTCGCTCGCGAGGGCCTCGAGATAGCGCCGCAGGCCGGGATTCTGCGGCCGCAGCTTCAACGCCCGGCGCATGTGCGCCAGCGCCGCTTCGATGCGCCCGGCCCGCGCTTCCAGCCGGCCAAGCTCCTCGAGCAACCTGGCATCGCCGGGCAAGCGCCGGCTGGCCTGGCTCAAGACCGCGCGCGCCCCCACCACGTCGCCGTTGCCTTCGAGCAACGCGGCCTGGTCCACCGCCAAGTTGGTGAAGTCCGGACGCCAGCGCAGCGCCTCGGCCAGAAGGCCCGCTCCCTCGACCGGATCGCCGCGCGCGCGAGCTGCGCTGGCCAACTCGCGCAGCAGCTCCACGTCTATGCGCCGCGTGGCGAGCGCGGCTCGCTGCACGGCTTCGCTGGCTCGCCTCCGTTCGAGGGACATCAGTGCCTCCGCGAGCGCGTCTTGCACGGCCGGCAGCGCCTGCGCGTCGTCGGGAAGCCTCGAGATCCGCGCCAGGGCCGCCGCGGCCAGGCCCGCCCGGCGTTCCTCCCGGGCCAGCGCGAGCTGCGCGGGGACGCACGCGGGATCCGCGGCCACGGCCTCCCGCAACACCGCCACTGCGGTATCCTCGCGGCCCTGGCTGCGCCACAGCTGGCCAATGGCCGCCAACGTTTGCGCGCGTTCCTGCGCGGAGGCCAGGTACGGCAGAGCGCGCTCGAGCGACACCCGCCGGTCGTCTTCTTCGCGCGCGACTCGGCCGAGAAGCAGAAGCGCTTCGCGCGCGGAGGAACTCGGGCCGGCGCCCGTTGCAGGCAGCGCCTTCTTCGCCGCGGCTTCGGCGGCGTGCAGTTCGCTATCCATGGGCGTCACCAGGGACAAGAAGAAGGCCTGGTCGAGCCAGGCCCGCGCCGCCGGCTTGCCCGAGACCCGCGCCCGGGCGAGCAGAAGCGCGCCCAGATCGCGGGCGCGCACGGTCCTGTGGCGGCGGGGGCTAGCCGCGGCGATCTCTGCCGGCACATCCGCGTCGAAGGCAACGCCCTCGAGCGCCGCGCCGCTGGCATCGGTCACGCGCAGGTAGAGGCGCCAAGGGCCGCGCACCGAAACGGCCTTGACCACGAGGAGATGCGCGCCCCGACCGAGGTAGACCGGCGCCGTCTCCTGATCGGGCCACGCCGGACGCACCACGTCGCTCGTCAGGACTTCCTGGCCGTCGAGCCAGACCTTGAGCGGGCCGGAGCTGCCGATGCGCAGCGCGGCCGGGCGGTCGCGATCGCTGTGCACGTAGGCCAGGCAGTAGGCGGTGGCGTCGCTGTCGGGACGCAGGAGCGCGTCGAGAAAGAGCGCCCCTTGCACGAAGGCCTCGGCCGGCGCCCGCCGCCACGCGATCCGCCCTTCCTTGCCTGCGTACTCCTTGCCCGCGGTCGGGACCATCGCCCTGCCCTCTTCCTCGACGGGAAAGACGCGGCCGAGACCGCTTCTTCCCTGGCTGTCGAAAGGCCCCAGCACCCAAGCATCGGCCAGGAAGCCGAGGGCCTTGCGACGCGCGGCCGCTTCCGCGAAGCGACCGAGGTTGTCTTCCTCCAGGGACAGCAAGTACGAAGCCTGCGCCCCCACCAGGGGATCGACCGGCCCGCCCAGCCGGCCCTCGACGACGTCGCCGAGCACCCGCGCCAGCCGACCCGGCGGCAGGTCGTCCTGCCTCTGGGCCAGCGCGGCCAGGGTGGCGATGGCCTCGGGCCGGCTGGCCCGCTGGCGAAACTCGGCGCGCTTGCTTGCGAGCAGATCCTCGGCCACGCCGGCCGTCGCCCAGGACGGACGGGCGAGCGCGAGCACGAGCAGCGACGCCGCCCAGAGGCGGCCCCGCAGGCAAGACCGCCAGACGAGCATGCGGGAAGTATAACGGGGATCGCGTCGAGAGCGCGGGGGATCTAGGGTTTTCACCACAGAGGACACAGAGAACACAGAGACGGAAGGGAAGAAGGAAGGGGTTCGGATCCGGATCCGGAACCCTTGTCCTCCGGCCTCTGTGTCCTCCGTGGTGAAAACCCTACGCGGCCCACGCGCTAGTCCCTGGCCGTCTGTTCTGCTCCCGCCCGCCTCTGCGCTCTCTGTGGTGAGCTTCCGACTAGACCCGGCAGCGCGCGTGGATCTTCGTTGCCGGGTCGAGGGCAGGTGGGCCGGCGTTGCTCCCGGCGGCACGCAGGACGTCGAGGCGCTGGCCGTTCTTCGGACAGCGGCTCGTGTCGCCGACCAAGCGCCAGCAGTCCTCGACCACCGTGGCGGCCGTCGCGCCATCCGGACAAGAAGGCAGCGGCGGCCCCTCCTGCCAGATCGATTTGCTCGGGTCGCCGGGGTCGGGCACGGCAAAGCGCCAGAACACGCTGCACTGGGCTTGCAGGCCCGGCGCGGCCTCATCCACGTCGGCCAAATCGAAATCGATGCAGGCGTTTTGGAACATGCCGGCCAGGGTCCGACCGATGGTCGTCATGCTGTCCGCATAGTCGCGCTGGCAGATGCTGAACTTCAGTCCGTTCTTGCCGAACTCGTCGACGTAGGCCGCATTCCGCAGGCCGCCCGTTGCCGCCCAGCCCGATGCGTCCGGGTCGAATTCGTCCTTCGAGTTCGGAGCGTGGTCCGGATCGTAGCACACCGGCCAGTAGTCGTAGACCATCGGATGCTGCGGGTCGGCCGTGTTGGGGTTGGGCACCAAGTCGATCTTGTACTTCGC
The DNA here is from genome assembly GCA_016935975.1 of Deltaproteobacteria bacterium. Taxonomy (GTDB): domain Bacteria; phylum Myxococcota_A; class Polyangia; order Fen-1088; family Fen-1088; genus Fen-1118. Next base: position 40,323 of record JAFGPX010000176.1, on the reverse strand, counting down.
GGTCGCCATGTCCGCGTCGGAGAGCGGCCAGCCGAAGATGCCGGCCACGAGGATCTGGCGATCCGGGTCGTCCTTGAGCGCCTTGATCTCGTCGGCCATGTACTTGATGTCCTTGAGTGGGGAGCAATCCGTAGGCACCGAGGTATCGGTGCCCTCGGGATCCCCGTCCGTAGTGTTCGCACAGGTGTCGGTCCTGGCCTTGCAGTCCGCGAAGGGATGCGAAAACGACGCCACCGTCGGATAGCCGGGCGGAGCTTCGGTAAGCTTGCGGCCCCCGCACTCGTGGCCGCGGGTCGCGCAGCGCAAGCTGGCCGATTCCCCACGCAGCGCTGAAAAATCCCCGAACATGCCGTCGTTCGTCGCGGCAGAGCAATCGTCTTCGTCGGTGATGAAGATCAGAGCCAGGACCGCGGAGCCGCGTAGAAAGGCCTGCTGCTGTTCCTCGTTGCCCACCCCCCTTGCGACGAGCGCGAACTCGAAGGCCTGTAGCTGGTGTTCTTCGCCGCAACCGAGCTCGCCGAGATTGCTGGCCAGGCAGGCGAATACGCCGTTGATGTCGACGCCGGCGGGGTAGTTGACGGGCGCGCCGTTCTTGTACTCGAGAAAAAGAGCGCCCGCGTCGAACGTGCAGGCTTCCGGCGAGGTCCGCATCTGGAAACGGCCCAGATCACCGTAGCCGAAACTGACGGTGCCGTCCGGCAGAGTTGTGGGTGCACAAGCACCGTAGCGAAAGCCGCCGCCCGTGCCGAGGTCGCTGGAGATGAGGGCGATGCGCAGGTCGGGCAAGGCGGCATCGACGGGATCCTTGAGAGCGGCGAGGAGCTTGGGGAACTGCGCGTTCATCTTGGAGACCTTGCCCGACATGCCCGGCGAGTTGTCGATCATGAACAGCATGTCGAGCTGCCGCCTCGCCGTTGCCGGCAGGTAGACGTCGAGCGAGCCTGATTGGGTGTCCGGTAGCCAGCAACCGCCGTTGCCGTCGTCGTAGTAGCCCTCCGAACACACGCTCTCGCTCACGCACTTGCCGTCGCCGCCATCGTGCTGCCCGGCCGGGCAACGCACCGTTTGGATGGGCTCGGTACGACCGCACGCGGAGAGCACGGCGAGCGCAAGCCCGGGCAACCACGTCGCTCCCCGGCGACCTCGCAAACGCCAGTTCGACATGGCGCAAGTGTATCGAAGTGGTATTCGGAAAGCGAGAGTAAGGCCAACAAGAAGCGCGTGTTCTCCCCTGGCAGGCCGCGCCCTCTGCGCTCTCTTTGGTGAAGACGCTTCCTCCTACGCGAAGTGGCGCCCGATGGCCTCGCGCAGAATCAGGCGCGCGCGGTGCAGACGCGTCTTGACCGCGGGCACGGACAGGCCCAGCAACTCGGCGGTGTCCTCCGTGGACAGCTCTTCCACGTCGCGCAGCAGGAAGACGGTGCGCAGCCCATCGGGCAGGCGGTCGACCGAGGCCTGGATGTGCTGGCGCAGCTGCTGCGAGTGCAACTGCTCGTCCGCGCGCCCGGCCCAATCCGAATTGCCCCGCGCCGTCTGGCCGCTCTCGGCCACGGCGTCCTCGAGCGCATGGGGCTCGACGTCGTCCACGCCCACCTCGGGATGCCGGTTGCGTCCGCGCAGGAGCATGAGCGCGGCATTGGCCGTCACCCGGTACATCCAGCTACCGAACTGGGCCCGCCCCTCGAAAGTCGGCAGATTGCGCCAGGCCGACAGGAACGCCTCCTGCAGGATCTCCTGCGCGTCGGTCTCGTTGCGCACGAAACGCATGGCCAGACGGTAGAGCTTCTCCTCGTAGCGACCGACCAGCTCCTCGAACGCGGCTTCGTCCTTGCGGCGGGCGCGCTCGACCAGGATGTCGTCGCTCAATTCGGCCAGCGCTCCGCTGGCCTGCGCGAGCGGCTTGCCGTCTCCGTCCCGGTCGCTCATGGGCTTCCGTGCCCCATAGCACAAGTCGAGCCGGGAAGGAAAGCCCGGAGCCGAAGCAGCCGGGTAGACCCGTCGCCGGTTTGGGGTACACTCCTGCGGACCTCGTCCCATGGTAGCCGCCATCCTGAAATCCGCGCGCCCGCACCAGTGGGTCAAGAACATCTTCGTGGTGGCGCCCCTGGTCTTCGCCCGGCGCATCGACGACGTGGAGGCCTTGCTGCGAACCAGCGTGGCCGTGGCCGGCTTCTGCCTGATTTCGAGCGCGGTCTATCTGATCAACGACCTGGTGGACGTCGAGAAAGATCGGATTCACCCCCTCAAGCGCCTGCGCCCCATCGCCTCGGGCGCCTTGTCCGTGCCGGCCGCGCGCGTTGCGGCCCTGCTGCTCGCCCTCAACGGACTTGGGCTCGCGCTGGCGCTGGGACTGGTCCCGGCCGGCGTGGCCGCCGCCTACCTCGTGCTGAACCTCGCCTACTCCTTCTGGCTCAAGCACGTTCCCTTCGTCGACGTCGCCAGCATCGCGGCCGGATTCATCCTGCGCGTGCTGGCCGGGGCCTCGGCCATTCCGGTCGAGCCCTCGGGCTGGCTGCTCGTCTGCACCCTGCTGCTGGCTTGCTTCCTCGGCTTCGGCAAGCGCGCGCACGAGCTGCGCGCGAGCGGCAACCGGGGCGGCGACCAGCGCAAGGTTCTCGACCGCTACAACCCGAACGTGCTCCGTGTCCTGATTCACTCGCTCGCCGTCTCGACGATACTGGCCTACGCCGTCTACACCCAGTCGCACCACGCCCACTCCTTCTTCGGCACCCGGCGTCTGATCCTGACCGTGCCTTTCGTCCTGTTCGGCGTCTACCGTTTCATCTGGCTTCTACGCGGCAAGGTCGACGCGGAAAGCCCGACCGACTCGATGCTGAGCGACGCCCCCTTCATGATCAACCTGCTTGGCTACGCCGTGGCCATCGTGGCCATCATCTACGCGGGCTGGTAGCCCCTTACTTGCAGTACCCGTAGACGGTCGAGCCGTAGATCGGGTTGCACCCGCCGCCGCTCGGGCAACCCGAGCCCGAAGCGCGACGATCGCAGATCTGCCGGCAGATGCCGTCGACGCAGACCGTACCGGCCTGGCAGTCGTCGGGCCTGGTCGAGCAGGCCGCGCCCAGCTGCTTGTCGTGCGTGGTTCGACAGTCGCAGACGGTGGCGTCGGTGGTGCCCACCCCGGTGAGGCCCGCGAGGAAGACGCAGGCGAAATCGGCGCGCGCCGTGCTGCAGCTCGCGCTGCCCGTGGGATTGCAGTTGTCGATGGGCGGCGTGCACAAGAACAGGTCCTGGAGCGGCTGGTTGTTTCTGTCCACCAGGGTCAGCACGGAGCAGCGGCTGTCCTTCGGGCAGTCGATGTCCTTGCGGCAGGTGCGAAAGCACAGCCAGGGACAGATGTCGTCGGCAATGCACACCGACCCCGGGGCACAGCTCGCGGCATTGGGGCTGTCGCACGTGCCCTGCACGGGTATGAACGAGGCCGGATCCTGCGCCGTGTCTTCGCACAGGAAACTGGCGTAGGTCGCCGTGTCGAGCACGCAGCGACGGTCGCAGGGACAGCCCGACTGGCACACCGGATCGCAGGTGCTGTTGCCGATGACCCGGTCCTGGGGGCTGCAAGTCGCGAATGGTCCGAAGGGTGGCGTCGCGTTGGCGACCGTGCAGGCCAGGGGATTCGCGACGTCCGGCTTGGAGGCAAGGACGTCCGTGTTGCCGCTGCCCGCGTCCGGTCCGGTCCCTTCCCTCCAGCAGTGGCCCGGCTGACCGCTCGGACCGTCCTTGATGCACACGAAGCCATCCGGGCACTCTTCGTTGGGGGCACACACGAGGCCGCCGTTCTTGACGTTCAAGGTGTTGTAGCAGCCGCCCAGGCCGAGCAGGACCAGCGCGGCCCCGAGCACTTTCGCGAACTTCTTGGTCATCTCCGCCCCTTCCCTAGAAGACGATCGCCGCCGACCCGCCGGCGAAGCTCGGCGACAACACGGGTGTGACGGCAACGGACGCTCGATTCGCCTTGCGTTCTCGCCAGAAGAGATAACCGCCCAGGCCGCCGGTGGCCAGGGCGAGCGCCCCGGCCGAGACGGCCCACACGTTGGCGGTCTTGCCGTTGGCCTCGACGGCGGGATCGAAGATCTCCCGGTTCTCCGAGGCGTCTTGCAGCTTCTTGGCCTTGCTCGCCCCCACGGCTCCGGCGATCGCTGCCGTGACCAGGCAGACGCCGCTCGCCCCGAACAGCGAATACACGAGCCAGCTCGGCCCCGGCTTGGACGGCGGGGAAGCCGCAATCTGTTCGACGGTGCCCCCCGAAGTCGGCTCGGAGCTGTCCACGGGCGCCGGCGGGACCGGAGGCGGCGTGACGCCGGGCGCAGGCGGGTAGCCCGTCGGCGGAGCGACCGGCGGCGGATAGCCGGCCGACGGCGGCGCGGTGCTGTCGGGCTGCTGCGGCGCGCTCCGCCTGCGTTCTTCGACCACTCTTTCGAGATCGGATATCTTCCTTTCGACATCGGCGCGGTTCGAGGCATCGGGGCGCTGCCGCAGGTAGTTTTTGTACGCGCGAATGGCATCCTCGGGATGCTCCCAGAGGCGATAGGCCTGGCCGATGTTGAAAAGCAACGCGGGGTCGCCGGTTAGCAGATATGCCTGCTCGTACTCCGCGATGGCCTCGCTGTACTTGCCCACGTCGTACAGGCGCGTTGCCTTCTCGTAGCGCTCCCTCGCCTGCTGCTTCTTCTCGGCCTCGGTCTCGGCTCGGGCCACGGCTGGAATCAAGGCGCAGACGAGAAGCGTTGCCATCGCCGCGATGCTCCGCGCTGCCTTGTGTAGATTCATCGGCCCCCCATCGAGAAGTTGCGCAAGCCCGCCGACCGAACGGGCACAAGCAGACTTAAGCATGCCCTAGCCCTTGACACAATTGCGGCCAGCGGTCTTGGCCTCGTACAACCTTTCGTCGGCGCGCTTGACGAGCGCTGCCGCGGCCGGCTCTTCCAGGTCGAGCGTGGCCACGCCCATGGAAATCGTGACCGGAATCCTGGTCCCTTCGAAGCGAAACTCGGAGGTTTCGACCACTCGGCGGATCTTCTCGGCGAACTGGTGAGCGTTGTGACCATCGATCTCGGGCAAGATGATGGCGAACTCCTCCCCGCCGTAGCGCGCGAAAATGTCCTCGGTGCGAATGCGGGTCTTGATGGTGTGGGCCAGGGTCTTGAGCACCGCATCGCCGGCCAGGTGACCGTGCGTGTCATTCACGTCCTTGAAATGGTCCAGGTCGAACATGACCAAAGACAGCTCGCGCCGGTAGCGGCTGGCCCTGGCGATCTCGCGATCCAGCGCCTCCGCGAAATAGCGCTTGTTGAAGATCTGGGTCAGACCGTCGATCGTGGTCAGGCGGTAGATCTCCTCGTGGTACGCGCGCTCGATGTTGCCGCCCGACAGGAACTTGAAAATCGTGCGCCCGATCTTGATGAAGTCGCCGTCGACCAACGTGCGTTCCTCGACCAGCTCGTCGTTGACGTAGGTGCCGTTCGTCGAGCCCAGGTCGCGGATCCGCACCGCCCGGCCCATGTTGACGATCTTCGAGTGCGCGCGCGACACCGATTCCTGGTCGATCTGGATGTCGCACTTGTTCGAGCGACCCAGGGTCACGGAAGGGCTTTCGAGGCTGTGCTTGCGCCCGAGCTCGTGGCCGTAGATCACGACCAGGCAGGCTTCCTTGGTCGGCTGCGGTGCGCCGCTGATGCGATTGATGCTCGTGACGACCGTCTTGGCCCGGATGTGGTCCATGTCGGGCGTGACGTCGTCGCGTCGGGGGGGTGTGCGTGGCAAGGGTTTTTCCAGGTTAGGGCAGGACCTCTCCGGCGTAAAGGCGGAGCATTATTTGACACATGCACCTACATGTATGACTTTGTAGACATGTGGTCCGCCGTTCGCGCCGTTCCTCGGTTTTTCTGGCTCTGCTCGACGGCGCTCCTGGGCTCGACGACGCCCTCCCTGGCCCATGCCCAGGAGGACCCCATGGCGGGCGACGCGAGACCCCTGGTGGACCTCGAAACGACGAGCCTGCGCGGTTCCCGATACACGGCTTCTCTGTACGGCGGCGGGCTTGCCCAGCTCACGCTCGACCCGGTCCTGCAGAAGTCCGTGGAAGAAGCGCTGGCTTCGCACCACCTGCCCTTCGCCGCGGCCGCCGTGGTTGGCATCCCGGACGGCAGAGTCCTGGCCCTGGCCGGCCATTCCAAAACCGACCCGTCGCTCGACGCAGCCGCTCTGGCCCTACGACCGTGGGCCCCGGCGGCCTCGGTGTTCAAGGTGGTGGCCGCTTCGGCGCTTCTGCAGGAAGGACGACTCGAACCGGCGACCCGCGTCTGCTACCACGGCGGCATTTCCGCGATCCGGCGCGACAACCTCGTCGACCGACGCAGAAAAGACCGCTCGTGCGCCGACCTGGCCTACGGCATCGGCAGATCGCAAAACGCCATCATCGCCAAGCTGACCGTTCGCCACCTGCGGCCCGAGCAGCTCGAGCACATCGCGTCCGCCTTCGGTTTCGGTCAGGACCTCGGTTTCGACGCCGAGATGGACCCTTCCGAAGCGGACATCCCTCGCGACCCGCTGGAGTTCGCGCGCGCCGCTGCGGGCTTCTGGCACAGCTCTCTGTCCCCCCTGCACGGCGCCCTGCTGGCCGCCACCGTGGCCAACCGCGGGATCATGCCCGCGGCACACATCGTCGACAAGGCGCTCGACGCGCAAGGCAGGGCGATCGCGCTGCCCGGGCGGCCGGCGCGCCGGGTCCTCGACCCCGCGGTGGCCGAGAAGGTCGGAGCCATGATGCACCTGACGACCACCATGGGGACCGCGCGCAAGAGCTTCCGCGATGCCAAGGGCCGTCCCTATCTGCCGGTCGAGGTCGCGGGCAAGACCGGCACTCTCTTCCATCGCGGCCGTCCGCAGGATCCCGTCTTGCCGAGCGACCAGCTCTCGCCCGAAGACGGCCGCATCGCGTATAGCTGGTTCGTCGGCTTCGCGCCGGTCGAAAACCCCACGATCGCCTTCGCGGTCCTGCTCGGCAAGTCGACCACCCTGCCGATCAAGGCGCACGCCGTGGCTCGCCGATTCCTGGCCGAGTATCTTGCCCCCGAGGATGGCGCCAAACCCGGGCGCTTGTTGGCGCATCGGTAGGGAATTCCCGCGCCCATTCCCTCGCCGGGCTGTTACAATGCTACGTCCCGCGAAGTAGCAAAGGATCTCATGTCGCTGCTCTACGAGTGGTTGGAAGCTGCGGTGCAAGGTCGTACCGCGGCCGGCGGGTCAGGGCACGCCATTGTCTACCACGACACCTATTTGTCCTGGCGCGGGCTGCTGCACCGAGTGGAGCGACGAGCGCGCGAGCTCGTGGGCATGGGAATCCAAGGCAACGATTGGGTCGGCCTCATGCTCGGCAACGATCCCGAGTTCATCGTGCTGACGCTCGCGCTTGCCAAGCTCGGCGCCGTGGTCGTACCCATCGATCCCACGACGGGCAGCCGCGATTTGGACATGACCCTGGAGGCGGTGCCCCTGCGCGCCATCGTGACGCGGCCGAACGCCGTCGATCCCTTGGCCGCTCCGTCGGGAGCCCTGCGCATGGCCGGCCAGGCCCCGCAACCTCGCATCGCGGCCGAGAGCCGCCATCGCATCTCGGGAACTCTGCTCACTTGCTCGCTCTACCCGTGGACCCCGCCGGCCACGGAGCACGGCGTCCCGGCGCTCGTCGCCCTGGTCACCCTGGACGCGGGCGGCGATCCCAAGGTGGTGGTGCGCGACGCGGCCAACCTGCGCGGCATCGCGGCCACCCTCGGCGCGGCCCTGGGTCTCGGGCCCGGCGAAAACGTCCTCGCCGCCGCCCCGCTCTTCGACTGCCAGGGTTTCGATCTGGGATTCCTGGCCGCCCTGGCCCACGGCGCCACGCTCTTCCTCGACGACGGCACCGCCGGGCCGCGGCTGGCGAAGATCCTCGTCGACCAGACCATCGCGCTGTACGCGGCCACCCCGCGCGAGTTCGCGGCCCTGTCGCGAATCACGCACGCCAAGCCCATCGCCCGGCCGAGCGCGCGCCTGCTGTGTTCCGGCGTACCCTTGCCCGAAGCCATAGCCCGGGCCTTCCTGCGTCGCTTCGGGGTGCCGGCGCTTTCGTGCTATCAGAGCTGCGAAACCGGGCCGGCGGCCATCGATCTCGAAGGCAGCTCGCCGGACAGCGTGGGCAAGCCGCTGCCCGGCGTCGAGATACGCGTCGCCAGCGCCGCGGGCGCACCGCTGCCGGACGGCTCGACGGGGCCCGTCTGGGCGCGCGGCCCGGGCGTGGCGTCGCGGTTCCTGCCCGCCCTGCCCGCGCGCCGCGGACAGATCGCCGTGGGCCGCGGGCGCCTCGACGGCTGGCTGCGCACCGGCGACGTGGGCCGCTTCGACGCCGACGGGCGGCTCCACCTCAGCCACCGCGAGGACGATCTCGTCAGCGTCGACCGCAAGCGCGTCGCCCTGGGCGAAATCGAGAGCTGTCTCGAGAGCCGCTCCGAGGTCAAGGCCGCGCAGGCCCTGGTCGAGTACGACGACAGCGGCTCCACGCAGATCGTGGTGCGCATCACGCCGAGCGGCCGCTGCAAGGCGAACGCCATGCTCGACCACTGCGCGCGGCGACTGGCGCCCTACAAGGTCCCACGTCGGATCGAAATAGCCGACTAGGCCCGATCCGCGGTAGCTTGGCGCCCGCCCATGCTGCCTCTCGTCGATTCGCACTGCCACCTCGACTTCGAGGACTTCCGCGAGGATCTGCCGGCGATCCTCGAGCGCGCCCGCGCCGCCGGCATCGTGGCCATGGTCTGCGTCGGCTCGGGCGGGGATGTGGCCACGGCCGAGCGCGCGGCCGCGCTGGCCGTCAAGGAGCCCGACGTCTACGCGGCCATCGGCATGCACCCGCACGACGCCGGCAAGGTCGAGCCCGACCACTGGCCCGCGCTCGCCAAGCTGGCCCGTGCGCCGCGCGTGGTCGGCATCGGCGAGACCGGGCTCGACTACTTCTACGATCACTCGCCGAGACAGGTGCAACGCGAGATCTTCGAGGGTTTCCTGCGCCTGGCGATCGCGGCGGACCGCCCCGTGATCTGCCACGTGCGCGACGCCCACGAGGACGCCCTCGCGGTGCTGGGCGCCGGGCCCTTGCCCGGCGCGGGCGGCGTGATCCATTGCTTCTCCGGCAACCGCGACCACGCCCGATGCTATTTGGACCTGGGCTTCCACCTTTCGTTTTCGGGCGTGCTCACCTTCAAGAAGGCCGACGACATCCGCTCGGCAGCGGCCTACGCGCCCGTGGACCGCATCCTGGTCGAGACCGACGCCCCCTACCTGGCGCCCATCCCGCACCGGGGCAAGCGCAACGAGCCGGCCTACGTCGTCCACACGCTCGAAGCGCTGGCGCGCGTCCGTGGCATCTCCCCGAGCCGCGCCGCCGAGCTGACCACGGCGAACGCGTTCCGGTTGTTCAACTTGTCGCTGCCGCAGCCGCAACCATCCGCGTAGGGGCGGGGCCAGAAGCAGCGCGCGGGCCGAAGAAGTTCACCACAGAGGACACGGAGAACACAGAGCCGGAACGGAGGAGGAAGGGTTCCGGATCTGGATCCGGGAGACCTCCTTTCGTCCGGCCTCCGAGCTGAAACCTCGTCCCGCCCTCGCGCTTCCCCCATCGGCGCGCGCCCCAAGATCCGAACCCATCCCCTTCCGGCTCCGTGTCCTCCGTGTCCTCTGTGGTGAACCCTCCGGAAATCGTCCGCCTGCCCAGATGCGCGTTGCTCTAGACTCCGCCCCAGGAGGCTCTCATGGCGCGTTTCCTTGCTTTCTTGACCCGTGTTCTGCTCGCCGCGTTCGGCCGCTGGGAGCCGCCGCCATGGCTGCGCTGGCTGGGGCGCCAGGGCAGTCGCGGCGGCGCTTGGGCCTGGGCGCACAAGGCGAAGACCGCGCTGCTGCTCGCCGGCCTGGGCGTGGCGAGCGCGGGCGCGGGCTACGGCTGGCGTTGGTGGCAGGCGCGGCCCAAGCCCGCGACGGTGGCCATGCACGTGACCGAGCCCGGGCCGACGCCCATCGGAGAGAAGACCGCGCCGCGACCGCTGTCGGTCAGGTTCGCCGCCTCGGTAGCGCCGCTCCGTGCCGTGGGCACGGTCGTCAGGAAGGGCATCCGCGTCGATCCCAAGATCGACGGGACGTGGAAGTGGGTTTCGGATCGCGAGCTGGAGCTGCGGCCGCGCGACGACTGGCCGGTGGGCCGGAAGGTCCAGGTTCGTTTCGAGCGCAAGGGCCTCGTGGCTGCGCACATCAAGCTCGAGAAGTACGACTTCGAATTCGCGACCGCCGCCTTCGCCGTGCATCTGCGCGAGGCCGAGTTCTATCAGGACCCCGTGGATCCCAATCTCAAGAAGGTGGTCTCCGAATGGAGCTTCACGCACCCGGTGGACGCGCCTTCGTTCGAGAAGAGCATCAAGCTGCGCTTCGAGCCGACGAACAAAGAAGAGCGCAGCTTCGACCTCGAGGCGCATGTCACCTACGACAAGTGGAAGGCCCGCGCCTTCGTGCACTCGGCACCCTTCGCCCTGCCCCGGAAAGACGCCGTCGTGAAGCTGCGCCTCGAACCGGGCAGCCGGGCCGCCCGCGGCGGGCCCGCTTTCGCGGAGCCCATCGAGAAGAAGGTACGGGTGCCGGGCCTGTACAATTTCTTCCGCGTCACCTCCGCGCGCATCGAGATCGTCGACAACCCGCGCCTCGAGCCCGAGCAGATCCTGGCCCTGCAACTCTCGGCCGGCGCCACCGAGAAGCAGATCGCAAAGGCGACCGAGGTGTGGTTGCTTCCCACCAGCAACCCCCACGACGACAGCAAGCGCCGGGGCCCCTATCGCTGGAGCGACCCCGAGAGCGTGGACCGCGAGGTGCTGGCCAAAGGCAAGCGCCTGGCCACGACGCAGATCCCGGCCGACAAGGAATACTCCGCCAACCACAGCTTCCGCTTCCAGGCCGATCCCGGCCGCTTCGTCTACGTGCGCGTGAAGAAGGGCGTGCAGGCCTTCGGCGGCTACATCTTGGGCGAAGACCATCAGTCGATCCTGGAGGTGCCGGCCTTCCCCCGGCAGGTCAAGCTCCTGCACAACGGTTCGCTTCTGGCCTTGAGCGGGCGGCGCCAGGTGTCCGTGTTCGTGCGCGACGTGCCCGGCCTGCGCTGCGAGATCGCGCGCGTCTTGCCCGACCAGATCCACCACGTCTTCTCGTTCAACAACGGCACGGTTTCCCGGCCGAGCCTGCACTACCCGGTCTCGGCCGAGCACTTGTCGGAGATCGAGGTGGAGACGCGGTCGCTGAGCGCGCCGCCCGGCAAGCCGGTCTACGAGATCCTGGATCTCGCCAAGTACCTGGATCGCAGCGGCGGCGAGCGGCGCGGGCTGTTCCTCGTCAAGGTGGAGAGCTGGAATCCCGAGAGCAAGCAGACCCTGGGCGAGCGCGACTTCCGCCTGCTCATGGTTTCGGATCTCGGCGTTCTGGCCAAGGAGGCGGCCGACGGCTCGCACGACCTGTTCGTGCAGTCGATCCAAAGCGGCAGGCCGGTGACCGGCGCCCGCGTGCAAGTGATCGGCCGCAACGGCCAGCCGGTGCTCGAGGCCGCCACCGACGCCGAGGGACACGCACGCCTGCCGTCGCTTCGCGAGCTGCGCCAGGAGAAGACACCGGTTCTGTTCCTAGTGACCGCGGGGCGCGACTCGTCCTTCTTGCCCTACGGCCGTCACGATCGCATGCTCGACATGAGTCGCTTCGACGTGGGCGGCGTGAGCGAGTCCGAGCGCAACCAGGGCTTGTCGGCCTATCTCTTCTCGGAGCGGGGCCTCTACCGTCCGGGGGACGAGATGCACATCGGCGCCTTGGTGCGCAGTCGCGACCTCTCGCAGAACATCGTGGGCTTGCCGCTCGAGCTGGTCATCAACGACGCGCGCGGCATGGAGGTCAAGCGCCAGCGCTTCAAGCTCGGAGAAGCCGCCTTCGAGGAGTTCTCCTATCGTACGCGCGCCGAGGCACCGACCGGCAACTACACGGTGTCGCTGTACACCGTGAAGGACGACGAGGCCGAGGGCCAGATCGGCAGCACCGCGGTCACCGTGCGCGAGTTCCTCCCCGACCGCATGACCATCCAGAGCAAGTTCTCCGTCGAGAATCCCGCGGGCTGGGTGGCGCCCAAGGATCTGAAAGGCCGCGTGGTCCTGGCCAACCTCTTCGGCACGCCCGCGGCCGGCCGTCGCGTCCGCGCCAAGCTGGTGCTCAGGCCCGGCATGCCCGCGCTGCCCAAGCTGCGCGGCTTCCATTTCTACAACCCGCAGAAGCCCATCGATGCAAGCGAGCAGGATCTGCCCGACGCCAAGACCGACGACCGAGGCGAAGCCGAGATCCCGCTCGGTCTCGAGCGCTTCGCCAGCGCCACGTACCGTCTGACCCTCGTCACCGAGGGTTTCGAGCTCGAGGGCGGCCGCTCCGTGACCTCCCAGGCCAGCGCCGTGGTGTCGCCACGGCCGTGGCTGGTCGGCTACAAGACCGACGGCGATCTGCGGTACGTCAACAAGGACGCCGAGCGCACGGTCACGCTGGTCGCCGTCGGCCCCCAGGGCGACAAGATCCCGGTGGGCAAGTTGCAGCTCGTGGTTTCCGAACGCCGCTACGTCTCCTCGCTGGTGCGCCTGGAGAACGGCACCTTCCGCTACCAGTCGGTGCGCAAGGACGTCGAGCTTTCGCGCAAGCCCTTCGCCATCCCGGCGGCGGGCGCGCGCACCCGGCTGCCCAGCGACAAGCCCGGCGAGTTCACGCTGGCCCTGCAAACCGCGCCCGGCGAAACCGTGCAAGAGATCGACTTCGTGGTGGCCGGCTTCGGCAACCTGGCCCGCTCGCTGGAGAAGAACGCCGAGCTGCAGCTCGCGCTGCGGGCCGGCGACGTGAGCGCGGGCGACGAGATCGAGATGCAGATCAAGGCGCCGTACGCGGGCCATGGCCTGATCACCATCGAGCGCGACAAGGTCTATGCGTGGAAGTGGTTCCACACCGGCGAAACCGCCAGCGTGCAGAAGATCCGGGTGCCCGCCGAGCTGGAGGGCGGCGGCTACGTCTCGGTGTCGTTCGTGCGCGACGCCTCCTCCGACGAGGTGTTCATGAGTCCCCTGAGCTACGCGGTCGCGCCGTTCTCGCTCAGCCGCGGCAAACGCGCCCTGGACATCAAGGTCGCGACGGAGGACCTCGTCCGGCCGGGCGAGCCGCTGGTTCTGCAGGTCACCGCGAATCGCAAGGGGCGGGCCGTGGTCTTCGCCGTCGATGAAGGCATCCTGCGCGTGGCCAAGTACCGCACCCCGGATCCCCTGGATCACTTTCTGCAGAAGCGCAGCTTGGGCGTTCGCACCTCGCAGATACTCGACTTGATCCTGCCCGAGCTGGCCAAGCTGCACGAGGCCGCCGCGCCCGGCGGCGACGGCCAGGACGCCGCCATCGGCGCGAACCTCAATCCCTTCCGCCGCCGGCGCGACAAGCCCGTGGTGTTCTGGTCCGGCATCGTCGACGTCGGCCCGCAGGCCACCGAGCTGGTCTACGAAGTGCCGGACAGCTTCAACGGCACCCTGCGCGTGATGGCCGTGGGCAGCTCCGACCTGGCCATGGGCGCCTTCGACAAGCAGACCCTGGTGCGCGGCGACTTCGTCATCAATCCGAATGCCCCGACCTTCGCCGCGCCCGGCGACGAAATCGACGTCTCGGTCGCCCTGGCCAACAACGTCGTGGGCTCGGGCAAGAACGCTAGGCCGAAGCTCAGCCTGAGCGTATCGAAGCACCTGGAGATTCTCGGCCCGCGCGCGGTCGAGCTGCCCATCGCCGAGATGCGCGAAGGCAGCGCTCTCTTCCACGTGCGCGCCCGGCCCGAGCCGGGCTCCGCCAGCCTCCGCTTCGAGGCGCGGCTCGGCAACAAGCACGCCAAGCTGACCACGGACTTGAGCGTGCGGCCCGCGTCGCCCTTCGTGACCACCCTGCAGGCCGGCTACCTCGAGAACGGCAACACCACCGTGCCCATCGCAAGACGGCTCTTCGCCGAGCATCGCACCCTCGACGCGGGCATCGCGCCCGTCCCCCTGTCGCTGGCGCACGGCTTGGCCACCTACCTCGCCGGCTTCCCGCACACCTGCACCGAGCAGCTCGTCAGCCAGGCCGCGCCCGCGGTGGCCCTGGGCCAGCGCCCCGAGTTCGGCTTCGACAAGGCCAAGGCCAAGACCAGCGTGGGCGCTCTCGTCGATGTGCTGCGCTCGCGGCAGAACGAGGAAGGCGGTTTCGGGCTGTGGACCGCCAACCCGAAGAGCGCGACCTTGCCCTCGGTGTGGGCCCTGCATCTTCTGACCGAGGCGCGCGAGCGGGGCCATGCCGTGCCCGCCGAGATGATGAAGAGCGGCATGCGCTACCTGGAAGGTCTGGCCGGCGCCACGCCCGACGCCCTGGCCGACGCGCGCGTCCGCGCTCACGCCCTGTACGTGTTGGCCCGCAACGGCATGAAGGTAGGACGACACGCGGCGGCCTTGCAGCACTGGCTCGCGGCCAACGCCGGGAAAGCCTGGCGCGAGGATCTGGCCAGCGCCTACCTCGCCGCCACCTACGCCATCCTCAGGCAGGACGGTCTGGCGGCCGAGATTGCGGCCGCCGTCAAGCTGGGCGCCAAGCACGCCTCCGACTACGCGCACTACTACGACAGCCTGGGCCACGATGCGCAGGCGCTGCTGCTGCTGGCCCGCCACTTCCCCAAGCGCGCGGCCAGGGTCGGCAAGGAGGAGCTGGACGGCATCGTGGGCCCGATCGCGGGCGGCGCCTACAACACCTTCTCGTCGGCCTTGAGCATCCTGGCCCTGGAGGCCTTCGCCGCGCTCGCCGGCGAGCCCGGGGCCGCGACGCGCACGATCCATCAGGTGCTCCACGGCAGCAAGCAGCCGCTCGCCCTGTCCGGCGGCCTTCTCCCGCACGCCGCATTCTCTCCCGAGGCCACGCAGCTCGTCTTCGGCAGCCGCGGCGACTTCGGCAGCTACTGGGCGCTGGCCCAGAGCGGCTTCGACACCCAGCCGGAAAAGCTTGCCCTACGCAACAAGCTGGAGATCGTGCGCGAGCTTCTGGGCGAGGACGGCAAGCCCACCGCCCAGATCTCCTTGGGCGGCGAGATCGGCGTGCGCATCCGCGTACGCGCCTTGGAGCGCCATCTCTACAACGTCGCCGTCCTCGATCTGCTGCCCGCCGGCTTCGAGGTGGTCATGCAGGCCGGGACCGAGGCCCAGAGCGCCGAGGACGAGGCGCCTCGCCACGAGCCTTCGAGCGAGGAAGGCGAGGAGCAGGCGGGCGCAGGGGAAGGCGAAGGGGAAGGCGAAGGGGAAGGCGAAGGCGAGCCTTCCGCGGGCGGCGGCGTGCCCGGCATTCTCGCCATCGCCCTGCCGGGGAGCACGTTCCCGCTCGACTACGTCGACGTGCGCGAGGATCGCGTGGTGCTCTACGGCTCGGTCGGAAAGGAGATGCGCACCTTCCTTTACAAGATCAAGGCCACCAACAGCGGCAAGGTGGTGGTGCCGGCCATCCACGCCGAGTCGATGTACGACCGCACGGTCCGCGCCCGCGGCGAGCCCGGCAGCCTGACCGTCACGAGGCCGTGATGCCGAAACCACCCGCAATGCCGGCCGAGGAGACGCCGGCAGGGACTGTCCGGCGTTCGGCCGCAAAGCGCCACACCAGATGGAGGCGCAGAATCCCTCAGGGTTTTTGCCACAGAGCACACAGAGAACACGGAGACGGAGGAGGAAGAAAGGGTTCGGATCTGGAAACGAGAAACCCCTTCTTGTCCGGCCTCTGTGTTCTCTGTGTCCTCTGTGGTGAAAAGCTCAGAGGATCGCCCGACCCTATATCTGGCCGACGCCCCCCGAGACCTTCGTGGGCATCCCTCTTGGAGCGCAGAGGATGAGTCGCCGGACGCGATGGGTGCGGAGGGGCGGAGTGGCCTTGCTGGGCATGGCCTTGCTCCTCGTCGGCCTGCGCGTGGCTCCGCATGCTCCGCTCCAGGGCCGGGCGTCGTACTCGCGCGCCGTCTACGCGCGCGGCGGCGAGCTTCTGCGCCTGACCCTGGCCGACGACGAGCAGTATCGCTTCTGGACTCCGCTGCCGGACATCTCGCCGTTCTCGGTCGAGGCCGCCCTGCTCTACGAGGACCGCTGGTTCCGAGCGCATCCCGGCGTCAATCCCTATTCGCTAGCGAGAGCCGTGGGCTCGCTTTTGGCCGGCGGTCGTCGCCTGGGCGGTTCGACCGTCACCATGCAGCTGGCGCGACGGCTTTTCGCCATCGATTCGCGGCACGCGCTCGGCAAGCTCCACCAGATCCTCGCCGCCCTGTGGCTGGAAGCCCGCCACGGCAAGGACGAGATCCTCGAGGCCTATCTGAACCTGGCCCCGTACGGCGGCAACGTCGAAGGCATCGGCGCGGCCAGCCTGGTTCACTTCGGCAAGCCGCCGGCTCGGCTGTCCCTGCCCGAAGCGCTGTCGCTGGCGCTTCTGCCCCAGAACCCGAACCAGCGCGTGCAAGCCCTGCGCGTGCAAGCCCCCGAGTTCGCGCGCATGCGCGAGGCGCTCGGCCGGCGCCTGCTCGCGCGCCGGCCGGCCGCGGGCGACGCGCGCCTGGCCACCTTGGCGGCGACCACGAGCCAGGACGCGCTGCCTTTCCTGGCGCCTCACTTCACCGACCAGATGCTGGCCCGGCCCGCGACCGAAAACGCCGACCGCACCACGCTGGATTTGCCCCTGCAGCGCCTGCTCGAACGCCAGGTGGCCCGTTTCGTCGAGGGCCACGAGCGCCTGGGCGTGCACAACGCCGCGGCCCTGCTGGTCGACGCGCGCGACATGGGCGTGCGCGCGCTGGTCGGCTCGGCCGACTTCTTCGACGACGCGATCTCCGGCCAGGTCGACGGCACGCGCGCGCGCCGCTCGCCCGGCTCGGTGCTCAAGCCCTTCGTGTACGCGCTCGGCATGGAGCAAGGGGTGATTCATCCCCGCTCGGTGCTGCGCGACGCGCCCGTGTCGTTCTCGGCCTATTCGCCCGAGAACTTCGACGGACGCTACGCCGGCCCGCTGCCGGCCGCCGACGCCCTGGTGCGCAGCCGCAACGTCCCGGCCCTGCTGGTGGCCGCGAAGCTGGACAGGCCGACCTTCCACCAATTCCTGACCGGCGCGGGCGTGGGCCTGTCCGAGCCGGAAAGCCACTACGGCTTGGGTCTCGTGCTCGGCACCGGCGAGGTGACCATGGAGGAAGTCTCTACGCTGTTCGCGGCGCTGGCCAACCGCGGGCTGCTGCGGCCCCTGCGCCGCCGCATGGGCGATGCCACGCCGCCGCCCGTGCGCGTGCTGTCTGAAGAGGCCTCGTGGCTCGTGCTCGACATGCTGGCCAAGAACCCGCGGCCGTTCGCGCCGCGCCTCGTGGCAGCCTCCGCGCAGATGCCGGTGCCGTGGAAGACCGGCACGTCTTGGGGTTTTCGCGACGCCTGGAGCGCGGGCCTGGTCGGGCCGTACGTGCTCGTGGTGTGGGTCGGCGACTTCGACGGTCGCGGCAACCCGGAATTCGTGGGGGTCAAGACCGCGGCCCCGCTATTCTTCTCGGTCGTGGATGCGCTGGCCGCGCACGAGCGCGCGCTCGCCACGCCCCTGTGGCCGCGACCCACGGGATTGCTCCGCGTCGACGTGTGCGTCGAAAGCGGTCAGATTCCAAACCCGCACTGCCCGCACACGAAGCCCGCCTGGTTCATCGCCGGCCGCTCGCCCACCACGCCCTGCGAGATCCACCGCGCCTTCGCCATCGACGACCGCACTGGCCGGCGCGTGTGCGACGCCCGGCCGCACGGCCCCACCCACCAGGAGGTCTTCGCGGTGTGGCCCACCGACATGCTGAAGCTTTTCGCCGCGGCCGGCCTGCCGCGCCAGGCGCCGCCCTCCGCCATGCCCGGTTGCCCGGCGGAACAGGACGTGCCAGGCGCTCCGCCGCGCATCACCTCGCCGCTCGGCGGCGTTGCCTACACCCTGCGACCGGGCAAGAGCAACGACACGCTGGCCTTCCTCGCCGAGACGGACGGCGACGCGCACGAGGTCTTCTGGTACGTGGGCCGGCGTTTCGCCGGCAAGACCGCGAGCGGCCGGCCGTGGCTGTGGAAGATGCGCCCCGGCACCTTCGTGGTGCGCGCCGTGGACGACCGCGGCCGCGCCGACGCGCAGACCTTGCGCGTGGAGGTGTCGCAATGAAGCCGGCGTGGGCCGGCTTGCTCGCCGGCGCGTGCCTGCTCGGGTGCGCCAAGCGCGAACCGACGCCAAGCGCTGCGCCGCCGGCTGGGCCGCGCTACTACCTCGTCGGCGAGAACGCGATACAGACGCGCGATGGCCGCAAGCTCTTGCCCGGCTTCGGGGTGGTCGTCGTGGACCAGCACGTGTTTGGCGGCGAACGGCTCGGCCGCACCAGCCTCGGCCGCGAGGTGGCCATGAAGGATCTCCGGCCAGCCAAGCCATCGCGCTTCGCGGGCGTGCATTTGCAGGACGCCAAGCTCGACTTCGGCTGGGTGGCGAGGGACCGGGCGCCCGTCTACGCCGAGCCCGACACGAACGGCAAGCCGGTCGCGCGACGCCCGCGCTACGCCCGTCTCGGCCTGGCCAGCCGCGACGGACCGCGCGGCTTTTTCCGCGTGGCCGAAGGCTGGATGTCGGATGCCGATCTGCGGGTGCCCCATCGCTCGCCACGGCCTGCCGAGGTCGGCGACGGCGAGCCCTGGCTCGACGTCGAGCTCGCCACGCAGACGCTGGTCGCCTACGTCGGCGACAAGCCCGTGTTCGCCACCCTGGTCGCCACGGGCGTCGGCGCCGAGGGCACGGTCTTCGCCACGCCCCGAGGGATCCACCGCGTTCGCGCCAAGCTCCTCGGCGCGACCATGGACAATCTCGAACACACCGACGTCGTGCCGTACTACTACGAGGAAGTCCCCTTCACCCAATACATCGGCCGCGTGGCCCTGCACGGCGTCTTCTGGCACGACCAGTTCGGCGCGCCGAGAAGCCACGGCTGCATCAACCTGAGCTTGGCCGACGCCGAGTGGCTATTCGGGTTCACCGAACCGCCGCTGCGAAACGGGGAGACGGAAGCTGCGGCAACGGACAAGAAGCCGGGCACCGTGGTTCGAGTGCGATAGGGCGCGTGCCCGCGTGCTCGCCAAGCCGCTCCCCCTCGAATGGAGTCTCGAGGCCATGGTCGATAGGACGTCGAGACAACACGGGCGCGCCGATTCGCACCCTGGGCTAAATCTTGGGCAGCCCGTCGCGCGACGCCGATCGATTCGAGGTGGAAGCGGCAGAAACGGTGCGACCGTCCCGCCTTCCGTCCGGGGAGGACGCGGTTTGGGGAGCCTTGGCGGCCGAAGCCTTGGCTTTGTCCGACTTCTCCTTGGCCCACCAAGCCTCCAGCATTCTGCGCGCCAGGTAGGTCGCCTTGATTCGCCACTTCGCCGGATTGGCGACGATCGTCGCGAAAGCGACCTTCGGTTTTTCGCAAGGGGCGTAGCCCACGAACCAGTTGTACTGAAGGTAGTTCGAAACCAGTCCGGCCCGTGGCATGGGCGGATCGCCCTTGCGACCGCGGTAGTTGAGAGACCCCGTCTTCCCAGCCACGGCGAACGGCAAGAACTTGCGCCCCCGCCGGTCCCGGAAGCTGCTGCGGGCCGTGCCCAGGGTCACCGTCGTTTCCATCATGGCGCCCAACGCGCGGGCCGTCTTCGGCCCCACAACCCTGCGGCCGCGAGGCGTTGGGATCGGTCGCGGCCTGCCCGACCCGTCGGTTGCCCGGCGCACCAGGATGGGGCCCGGCATCAGCCCGCCGTTGGCCACGGTGGCGGCGATCAGCGCGCCATGCAATGGAGACAGAGACGAGTGGAAGAAGCCGGCGGCCGCGCGGGCGAACTCCAGGTCATCGCTCGGCATCTTCGCCGCAGACACCTCGAGATCGGCGACGAAGGGAATGCGCTGGCCGAAGCCGAAATCGCGGGCGGTGCGGCCCAGCGACGACGGGCTCAGATGCTTGAGTGCGAGCTTTGCCACGACCACGTTCTGCGAACGGCCCACGGCCACCTTGAGAGACTCGCATCGCTTGTCCAGCCGGGGGTTGTCTCGAAGGTCCTGGGGGCCGATGCCGTGAAGGCCGCCCGCATAGCAGGCCTTGGCGTCGGGGCTGATGCCACCCGCGGTCACCAGAGCCGCGGCCGTCACGATCTTGAAGATCGAAGCCGCCGGCGCCCAGGCCTTGAGTGCGAGATCGACGGGGCCCATCCGGGGATCCAGCTCGGATCTGCCGGCGAGGGTCAGGATCTTGCCGTCGGGGATGGAAATCATCACCACGGCGCCGTACGGGATCTCGCTATCCGCGAGATGTCTTTCTGCGGCCTCTTGCAGGTCGGGCACCAAGGTCAAGCGGGCCCGACCGCCCCCCGCAATGGGCGCCGCAAACCCGTCCTTCCCGGCCTTCATGGCGCGAAGATCGACCTCCAAGCTTGGGCTCTGGCCGTGCGCCGCGCGGGTACCCGCGAACGCGAAACCGCAAAGCACCATCAAGCTGGCCACGAAGTGCTCAACGATGGTGCGCGTGGGTCCCAACGACCGCATGACGACAAGTTCCTACGGCGGTCGTTGCCTGTCAAAGACATCGCACGGCGGCCGGCCTGAACATGCCAAAGACATGCCGCGGCCGCAAATCTGCCCTTCGCGAGATCCGTTGCCCGCCAACCGGCCCGCCAGGTCGTAGCCGCACGTCGGTACGGTTTCACGCTAGGCACTACTCGCAGACCCAAAGGGTTTCGTTGCACGTCTGTCCCCCCGGACAATCGGCATGGGTCTCGCAAGCGAGCATGCAGGTTCCCTCGATGCAGCGATGACCCGTGGGGCAGTCGGTGTCGGTGCCGATCCACCAGGAGGTCGTCGACCCGTTGGGATTGCACACCAGGCACGAGCCCGGAGCAGGATTCACGGCCCCGCTCGCATAGAAGGTGGCGTCGATCCAACAACCGGGCTTGCACGTGGCCTGATGGCACACGCTGTTGGCTTCACAGCCGGTGCCGTCGGCCACGGGCGTCCAGGCCGAGGTCGACGTTGCCGGCTGGCAGCTCTGGCACGGCTCGCCGGGTCGGGTTTCCGACGCCAGGTAGGCGCTGCCGGAGATCCAACAACCAGGTTGGCAGAGCCCATCGCTGCACAGCGCGCCGCCAGAGCAGGCTTCGCCCACGGCCGGGGTCCAGGCGGTGAGCGAGACCGCGACGTCGCAGCGCAGGCACGGATGCAAAGGATGCTTCTGCCCATTGTTGTAGACGTTCCCGTCGATGAAGCAGATCGGCGGTGCAGGATCGGAGGGTAGATCGGGACCGGCGTCACGAGCGTCGGTGCCAGCATCCGGAGAACTGGTCGCTCCACCGGTGCCGCTTCCGCCTGTTCCGGTCCTGCCACCTGTCCCCGCGCCGCCGGTTCCGACCCTTCCGCCGGTGCCGACTCCTCCCGTCGCAGCGCCTCCACCGCCGCCACCCGCGCCGCCGCTGCAGACGACGCCACCGGTCCCGACGACGCCGCCGGTCCCGCCAAAGCCCCCTTGGCCCCTGTCCCCTTCCACGTCGACCGTGTTGGTCTTGTCGGTTCCAGCGTCGAACGTGAACGGCGCGTCCACACCCGCATCTTCGTGGGAACGGCCTCCCCCGTCTTCTCCCACCTTCCCATCCGAGGCTGCGGCGTCGACAAGCCCGTCTTCTCCCGCCTTCCCATCCGAGGCCGCTGCGTCGAGGGATCTGGGCGGCTGCTCGCCTCCAGGCGCATCCAGCGGGAGTTGGACGCCGGAGGAATCCGGCGCTCTCGTGTCGATGCCGGTACCGCCGGCCTCCTCGGAACCCGCCAAGGGCGAGTCGCCTGCCGAGGCCGCGCCGTCCGACTCCCGGGCGCCGACGCAGCGACCGGCGCTGCACCGATAGCCTCCGGGACAACCGTTGTCGTCGTGGCATACCAGCGTTTCGACGTCGTATTTCGGCTTGTCGAAACATCCTGCAAGCCACCCTGACGAGATCAGCACGACGAGCGCGCTGCCCACGACGGGACAGCAACCCTTGCCTCGCGGCTTCGCCCCGGGCATCAGAAGCCTCCCGAGACGAGTACGCCGGTCCGTTCAGGGCCGAGCAGCGGCGACAGAGCGACCTGCGGGCCAGGCGCCCTTCCGGCGCGCCAGCCGAAGTAGTAGAGCAACGCCCCGCTCGCCAGTCCCGCCGCGCCTACTCCGTACCCGATCCAGCCAAGCGTCACGTAGTTGTCGTAGCTCGATTGGGTGGCGCGGCTGTAGGTGTTGTTCTTGCCCAGTTCTCCCGCCAGCTGGTTCGCCTTGAGCTGGCAGCCCAGCCCCGTCCCCAGTCCCGCAACCCCAACCAGGGCGGCGGCGATGCCCGCGATGCGCAAACCACCCCCTGGGCGGGGCGCGCGCTCGGGGGACGGACTGGCGCCCGTTCGGACCTCCGCGTCCGGCCGCCGGTCCGCCGCGGCGCTGGCGGTGGATGATTCCGCCGGCGGACCACTCGATTGGCCTTCCCCACCACTCCTTTCCTTCGCCAGCAGGGCCTCGCACTCAGCAATGTATCTTTCCGTTTCCGCTCTCTCGGCTTGGCCTATGTCCGCGGCCTTGCGCAGGTACTCGCGGAAGCGGTTGACCGCCTCCGCGTGACGGGCGTTCTGCTGGTAGCAGCGAGCCTGGTTGAAGATGTACGTCGGATCCTTGGTATCGACGAAGAGATCGGCCAGCAAATCCACGCCCTTGGCATAGTCGCCCGCAATGCAAGCCTTCCGAGCCGCGCGCTCGGTGGCTTCCCGGCCCTCGGCCTGGGCACGCGCGGTCACCGACAGACAAGCCACAATCAGGCCTGCAGCAGCTTGTTTGCACATGGCGGTCCGTCCTCGTTTTCGCAGCGGCGACGTATGATTGCCGCAGCAGTTTCACGCGCACAACGGCCGAAGGCAAGCTCCTTGTCTCGACGGTTCCGTGCGAGGGTCTTTGCCACCGTTCCTCGGAGACAACGGAGTGCTCATGCCCGCGTGCTTCGACGCCGTAGCGTTCCGGAGGCTCCGCCTGTCCCCAAGCCCCCTTGCCCGCCGTCGTTTTCCGGACACTACGGGAGAGGGCGAGAGCGCAAGCTGCCGAGCCCCAGCCTCGCGGACAGATCCCCTCTACTGCCCGGCGTACTCGCAGAGCGCCTTGACCTCGTCGGCGGACAGGGCGCGGTCGTAGACCCGGAATTCGTCGATGGCGCCGTCGAAGGTGGTGTTGCTGGTAAACTGCGAGCGGCCGATCCAGGCGTAGTCGATGCTGCCCAGATCCGAGAGGCGCAGCGGGAGATCGGTTGCGTTCTTCGTTCGCACCGCCGTCCCGTTGACGTACAAGGTGCTCGATTCCGCGGCCTGCACCACCGCCAGGTGCGTCCAGCCGTCGGCGGGGCCGATGGGGGCGGCCCCCTCGAGTTTCTGCTCGCGGTTGACTCCGTCGGTCGCGATGCCGAAGGCCACGGGGCTGTTGTTGTCGGTCATGGGCGCCAGGTACATGTAGACCATGCCCGTGGTCAGGGGGATGGAGCGGTTGGCGTTGATCCCGACATCGAGGATCTTCTGCCATGCCACCGTGGTCGTCACCTTGAGCCAGGTCGAGATCGTCATGTCCGTGGCGCCGGCGAACACGGGCAGCGGCAGCGTCACATACCCGTTGCCCGCGGCCGTGAGCAGCAGGGCGTTGCCGACCTTGCCGGTCACGAAGCTGTGGCCCGTGCCCGCGGGCGGGGTGCCGCCGTCGGGCCCCGGCCAGACGGCCAGCGTGCCGTCGTTGCCGTTCCCGGACTGGTCCGGCAAGGTCACGCCGTCGGAATCGGCGGCCTCGCAGGAATAGTGGAGAATCAGCCCGGACAGGAGCGCGCCCGCCTCCACGCCGCCTGACGGCAGATCCGGCCCCAGGTCCGGACCGAGATCCGGCGCCAGATCCGGTCGCGCGTCGGGCGTGCCCGCGCCGCCCGTGCCCGGGCTGCCGCCCGAGCCCGGGCCGCCACCCCTTCCGCTACGGCCTCCCCGGCCCGAGGCGCCGCCCCGGCCCGAGGCGCCGCCCGCGCGGGCCGCGCCGCCCGTCCCCCGAACGCCGCCGGTTCCAGTCATGGGCACGTCGGGACCGCCGCCGTCAGGGCCGGAAGCGCCCCCGGTGCCTGCCAGCGGCAGATCCGGCGCGGCTCCGCCGACGTCGATGCCGCCGCCAGCCCCGCCCGCGCCAGCGTCGATGGTGCCACCAGCGCCGCCCGCCTGCGCGTCGATGCCGCCGCCCGCGTCGATGCCACCCGAGTCGCTGGCACCTTCGGCCCCGCTGTCGAGCGAACCGCCGGCTGCCGGCGCGTCTTCCGTCCCCATGCCGCCCGCGCCGCCCGTGGCACTGACCGCGCCGTCGCCGCCCACCTTCTTCCAAGGCTCGGTGAGATCCACGCAGCCTGCCAAAAGCCAAAGCATGGCTGCCGCCCACGGCACGACGACTCGGAACGGACGCCGCGCGGCTCGATTCCTCGACAAGGCTACGGACATGTCGCTCTCTTCCACAGCCAGAGCCCGGCGGCCGCCCGAGCGTCGTTGTGATCGGGGATCCTGCCGTGCAAGCTGTCCGACAGCATTCGTCAACTGCCCCCTTCCGGTCGTCCTCCATGATGGCCCTGTACCTTCCCGCCGTCCACGCCCACGTACGCCGCACCGGGCTCCGGCGAAAGCCGCAGCGCCCAAACCGCCTCGGCCCCGGCGCCAGGCGGGCGTCGCGTGCCTGCGCCTCGGTTTTGCGGGAACGCTGGTAGATTCCCGGGCATGCCCAGCTTCCGCTACGTCCTCGCCGACGTCTTCGCCGACCGGCCGCTGGCCGGCAACGCGCTCGCCGTGTTCACCGATGCGCGCGGCCTCGACGACGAACGGATGCAAGCGCTGGCGCGGGAGCTGAACCTCTCGGAGACGGTCTTCGTTCTACCGAAGCAGGGCGAAGGCCAGGCGCGCATCCGCATCTTCACGCCCCTGCGGGAATTGCGGTTCGCCGGTCATCCGGTGTTGGGCGCCGCCTTCGTCATCGGCACTTCCGTGCAGCTCGAGCGCATCGTCCTGGAAACCGCCGCGGGCCTCGTGCCCGTGCGTCTGGAACGCGAGGCCGCCCGTGTCGCCTTCGGCTGGATGGAGCAGCCTCTGCCGCGGCCAGTCCCCTTCGCGGACGCCCCGGCGCTGCTCGCGGCGCTGCACCTCGAAAGCTCGGAGCTGCCGGTCGCCGCGTACGACAACGGCCTCCGCCACGTCTTCGTTGCCCTGCCCAGCCCGGCTGCGGTTGCGGCGCTCAGACCCGACATGGCCGCCCTGGCGCGCCTGCCGGAGGTCGCGGTGAGCACGTTCGCGGGCCGAGACACGCGCTGGAAGACGCGCATGTTCGCGCCGGCCTTCGGCATCGCCGAGGATCCCGCCACCGGCTCGGCGGCCGGTCCGCTGGCCGTGCACCTGGCACGGCATGGCCGCGTCCCCTACGGCAGCACCATCGAGATCGAGCAAGGCGCCGAGATCGCCCGACCGTCGCGGCTGTTGGCCCGCGCGGAAGGCTCGGCGGAAGGACCGAGCCACGTCGAAGTCGGGGGCGCGGCGGTCATCGTGGCGCGCGGCGAGTTCCGCATCTGAGGTACGACATGGCGACAGCGACCGATTCCAGCAGCGATTCCTCCACGCGGCTCGTGGCCGTGACCGGCGCCTCCGGCCACCTCGGCGCCAACCTCGTGCGCGCCCTGGTCGCGGGCGGCCGTCGCGTGCGCGTTCTCGTGCACGAGAGCAGCAAGGGCCTCGACGGCCTGCCCGTCGAGGCGGTGCGCGCCGACGTGCTCGACCGAAAGAGCTTGGAGCCCGCCTTCCGCGACGTGGACACGGTCTTTCACCTGGCCGCCAAGATCTCCGCGGGCTGGGAGCCGGCGGCCCTGGTCCGCGAGGTGAACGTCGAGGGCACGCGCCACGTGGCCGAGGCGTGCCTGGCCGCGCGGGTGCGGCGCCTGGTGCACCTGAGCTCGATCCACGCCTTCGCGCCCGGCCCAGGCGACGACCCCATCGACGAAACCTGCCCTACCGCCGGGGCGCGCGATCTCGACTGCGGGATCTACGGCATCGCCAAGGCCGAGAGCGAGCGCGTGGTGCAGGCCGCGGTCGCCTCCGGGCTCGACGCGGTCATCCTCAATCCCACGGCGATCCTCGGCCCGTTCGACTTCCAGGTTTCGGCCATGGGCGAAGTCCTGCTGGCCCTGGCGCGCGGCAAGCTGCCGGCCCTGGTCGCCGATGCCAGCTACGACTTCGTGGACGTGCGCGACGTGGTGGCGACGGTTCTGGCCGCCGAGACGCGGGGCCGTCGTGGCGAGCACTACCTCTTGCCCGGCACGCGCCTGTCGCTGGTGGAGCTGGCCCGTCTGTGGGCCCAGGCATGCGGCCGGCCGGCTCCGCGCTGGGCAGCCCCCATGTGGCTGGCCCGGTTCGGGGCGGTCTTCGCGCCCCCGTGGGCCCGCCTGCGCGGTCGCCGCCCCTTGTTCACGTCGGAATCCCTGCGCGTCCTGCGCGACCGGCATCCCATCCGCGGCCGCAAGGCGGAAGACGAGCTGGGGCATCGCACGCGGCCCATGGCCGAAACCCTGCGCGACACCTTCGCGTGGATGAAGGAAGCAGGCTGGGTTTGAGCTTCTCCCCCGCAGCCTACTTCGCCCTGTGGACCGCGTGGCTCGTGGTGGCGATCGCGCTCGTGCCCTACCTCCTCTTGCGGCCCGCGCCCTACGGTCGCCACAGCCAGCCGGGCTTCGGACCGGTCGCGAACGCCCGCCTGGCCTGGGCGCTGATGGAGGCCCCCTCGCCGCTCGGCATGATTCTGCTCTTCTTCCTCGGCCGCGGCAAAAGCGATGCCCTGGCCAGCGTGTTCCTCGGCCTGTGGCTCTGTCACTACGGCTATCGCGCCTTCGTCTTTCCGTTCCTGCTGCCCAGGACCGCGCGCCCCATGCCGTTGCTGGTGCTGGCCTCGGGCGTTTTCTTCAACGTCGTCAACGTCTACCTCAACGGGCGCTGGCTTTTCTTCCTGGCCGAGCCGCGCTCGCTGGCCTGGCTGGCTTCGCCACGTTTCTTGGCCGGCGCACTGCTCTTCTTCGGCGGCTTCGCCGTGCACGTGCTGGCCGATCGCGAGCTGCGCCGGCAGCGTGCCGCCGCGCGAGGCGCCTACGTCGTGCCGGCCGGGCCGCTCTTTCGCTGGCTGTCCTGCCCCAACTACTTCGGCGAGATCGTCGAGTGGGCGGGTTTCGCCTTGGCGACCTGGTCGCCCGGCGGCCTCATCTTCGCGCTCTGGACCGCGGCCAACCTCGTGCCGCGGGCCATCCATCACCACCGCTGGTACCGCCAGCGCTTCGCCGACTACCCGCCCGGCCGCCGCGCCGTGCTGCCCTTCCTGCTCTAGCGGGTATTTGGGGGCTTTGCCGAGGAGTAGAATGACCGGGTGGTGACGGGACGTTTGCGGAAGCAGGGAGCGGCAATACTTGCCACTACTTCGGTATTGCTGGCGGTGCTTCTGCCACGCGCTGCTCAGGCAGGGTGCGCGACGGACATGGAGTGCAAGGGCGTGCGCATCTGCGAGAACAGCCGCTGCGTCTACCCATCTCCGGCCGTTGACACAAGGCCCCCTGCCGAGGTTGTCGCGCCAGTCCCGCCGCCCCACCCCGCGAATCCGCCCGACGCTTCCTCGCTCGCCGCCGCCTCGGCATCCGCCGCTGCGCCGTTGCCCCCGGCGCCGGCCGCAGTGGCCGTGGACGTCGTCGCCGCCCCCAAGGAAGTCGTGCCCGGCCCGAGCCACGTTGCCGCCGGAGATCCGTGGGCCCACCAGCCGAGCCGTCCCTTCCTGGTCGAGGTGAGCGGATTCGGCTTCGAGATCCACAATGGCAAGGCGGCCGCGCTGGGCGCCGGGCTCCAGATCGCGTATCGATTCTCGCGCTGGTTGGCGCTCGGAGCCAGGATCGAAGGCACCGGGGAGCGCGAGCAGGCGATGGTGCGCGGCCGGGCGGCCTATCGTCTCTACGACTTCGGTTTGGGCCTTTCGGTTGGGGAGACAGTGGGGCCTCTCTTCGCCGACTTGAGCCTCCTTCCCGAGCTGACATGGCTGGCGGTCGAGGGCAGAGATCTCAATCCGGGAAAGAGCGTGACCCGCTGGGGGGCCGCCGCCGACGTGCGACTGAGGTTGGGGCTGATGCTCGGGCGGTTGTGCCCGTACGTCTTCGCGGCTGCCAGCTACGCCTTCCGCGCCGAGCGTCTCACGGTAGACGACTCCCCCTACCCAAGCACGACGCTGCCGCGGGGCAACGTCAGTCTCGGCCTGGGACTGGCCTACCTTGTCGGGGTGCCCGGAGCGAACGGTGCGAACTAGGCTTGCAGGGGACCGGATGAGGGATGCCGTGAGACAACCGTCGAGGAAGCTCGCTCTCCTGGCGTCCCTCGTGCTCGCTGGTCCGCTCCTCGCCAATGGCTGCGTCGCCACCGATTCCATCGGCAGTGGCGGCGTCCGGGACGGCGGCAGTGGCGGCGCCCGGATCGTCATCGGTAGCGGCGGCACTGGCGGCAGCCGGGACAGCGGGATGGATGGGAAACTGGATGCCCCCGGGGTCGAGGCGAATCCGCTGTGCGAGACGTTTGCCTGTTTCTCCGCATGCCAGCGGCAGATTCCGGTCGCACCCGTCGAGCAACCCACTGGTTTCGTCCCGGTGCCGGCCAAGAGCTATGCCTACGAGACCTTTCCGCTGGGAGCGGACATGGTGCTCGCGACCGGCCGCTCCTTCGCCGAGATCCGCAAGGCGAGCGACCTCTCCCTCGTGGGCAGCCTGCCCCTGCCAGCCACCTGGAGCTACGAGTCGACGGCGGTGGTCGGCAACACCGCCGTCGTGCGCGACGGGCACGCGAATCTGGCGGTCCTCGATCTGAGCAATCCTGCCGCGCCACGGGCGACTGCCTGGTGGTTTCCTTGGGTGGGCTACCCGGTGGGAAGCTGGCACGGCAAGCTCGTGCTCAGCACCGGCCATGGTGTCTCGTTCCTGGACGTATCGAACCCGCTCGCGCCGGTGGAAACCCTGTGCCTGCCGAGCGCCAGGGCCGAGTTCATCGCGGGGGACACCCTGGTGGGCAGGGGCAAGGGCGCCGAGGTCTATCGTCTGGATGCCGCGCTCAACACGGGTGCGCTGTGGGCCTCCATCCCGCTCGGCGACACGCGTCTGTACGCCATGGAAGGCCAGCGGTTGGTGATCCCGGCGGCCGGCGGCGGCGGCTGGGACGTGGGGCTCTACGACCTCGGGGGAGCTGCGCCGGTCGAGGTCGCTCGCCACGAGCAGCTCCACCATCCGTACCTCTGGTCGAGCGCGGGGTTCTTCTACGAGGCGGAGTCGACGGATCTCGCGAAGACCATCGCCTACGACATGCGCGGCGCGTTCGAGCCCCATTCGGTCTCGGCGCTCGCGGGCGCCGAGTGCCTCTACCGCCTCGATGCCATGGACGGGAGCGCCGCGCTCGTGGTCAGCGGTTGGCTTCCAGGAATGCGGTTCTCGCCGGATGCGCCGCCGGCCGTGGTTTGCCCGGCGGAAGACCCGATCGGGGAGGCGCGTGGGGCCGGGGCGCTCAGCCCGGACGGCCGCACGCTGGTCGTGCCCAGCTCCGCGGGCTGGGTGTTTCGCGATCTCGACACCGGCGCGGACGCGATCATGGGAGGAGGACCGCGCTACCCGGACGACGTCGGCTGGGTCCAGGACCGCATCGTGGCCGTTGAGAGCTTGCGGGGCCTCGAAAACATGATCTCTTGGGCGACCATCTACGACGCGGCGGCCCCGCAGAAGGAAGTCGGTAGGATCGCTGATCTGGGTCTGTACACCCAGTGGCTCGGCACGAGCGGCGGCCAGATGATCGGATTCGGATCGGGCCCTGTGTTCCAGTCGTCGGACTACTCTCTGAACCTCTGGCTGCTCGATCCGCACACGGCGACGGTCGTCGCCAAGCCCCTGGGCTTGCCGACCGGCACGGACTATGCGGGCCATCTCTGGCAGGACAAGCTGGTGGTCCTCCAGGGCGCGGAGGCCATCGTTTTCGACCTCGACGGCAACGCGCAAGGTCGCATCACGCTGCCGTCGTTCGTCGCTGCCGCCAAGACCCTCCTCCTTGCCGAACCCGGTTGGTTTGCCGCGACCGAGACGGGCGAGATCCTGCGTTTCGACCCGGCCGCTGCCACCGTCGAGGTGGCAGTCACCGGCTGCGTCTGGTGCACCCTGCTCGCCGCGGACAGCGAGCGACTCTACGTCCGGGCGCTCGGGCCGGGCGCCCTTGCCCAGCTGGCCCCGCCGCCCGGCACGTCCCCGGTCGACGTCATCAATCACTACTTCAACCTCGGCTACGCGGAGCTGCGGGCGTACGCCATCACGAACGGCAGCTACCCGCTCGTGGGACGCTACCCGCTGACCGAACCCTCGATAGGCAGGCTGCTGGTCGGCAGCAAGCTCGCCGTCCTGGGCGACGGGGCCTTGCTACTCGCCGCCCCACCCTGAGCCACGGCAATGCCACAACCAAGGAGAACACTGTGACGACGCCAAGGAGACGCTCCCGCCGCAAGAATGTGGCCATCCTCGCCGCGGCTTCCGCCGCGCTGGCGGCAGCATGCCCGCGCGCCGCCTATGCGGGGTGCACCAAGGACTCGGAGTGCAAGGGCGAGCGCATCTGCGAGAAGGGCCGCTGTGTGAATCCAGAGCCGGCTGCTCCATCTGGGGCCGCCCCACCCTCGCCCGCGTCGCCTGCGAGCGCCCCGCCACCGGCCGTTCCTGCCGCCGGCACACCCGCACAGGCTACTCCGCCGGCCCCCACGGCGGAATCGGCTTCGCCCGCAGCAGCCGCGGAGCCTCCCGCGGTCCCAGCACCATCCGTCGCGCCGGCAGGTGCGATGCCCGGAACCATGCATTTTACCGAAGCGCAGCTCGCGGAGCTGCGGCGGGCCGGCGCACGTCTCGATGCCACAGACATGGAGATGGCGGATAGGCTGGGGCACAAGGGGCTGGTCGGCGCCGAATTCGTCGCCGCGTACCGGGAAAGCAACGCCATGAGGGCGAAGCACCCCGAGCTTGCGCCCGTTGGCAGGGACCTAGTGGAAACCGTGGCCATCTCCCGCAAGCTGGGTCTCGGCGAGGAAGAGCGGTACTGGTTCGTCCAAAATCGCCATCAGCGCCACCAAACGCTGACTCGGCCGCGGAATGTCGAGGCCCCGAGTGGCCGCGGCATGGTCACGTTCGGGAGCGTGACCACGGGCCTCGGCATCTGCCTGCTGGCTGTAGGCATGCCGATGTCGACGGACCTGTCGTACGACAGCGAGAAATACCAGACCGTGACGAGCGGCTGGGGCTATCTCGGCAAGACGATGGAAATCCTGGGCGGCGTAGGGATTGTCGCCGGTCTATCCATCACGGTCATCGGCCTTCACCGCTGGACCACGCCGGTGGCGGACGACGTGCCGGACTCACCGAGGGCAAGCCAGGGCCCATCGCTCCGCCGGTCTGCCTCGGCGCACGGTAGCCCAGCCATCCGCTGGGCGCTCGTGCCAGCGCTCGGACCCCAGCAAGCACGCCTGGGCCTCGCCGCGACTTTTTGACGAGCGGGCTCCCCGCGGCCGTTACGAGAGCACTGACGGGAGGGCGCAGCCCGAACGCGGAACCGTGAGCAGTGCGCCGCTCGCGGTCGTCTCGCGGTCATATCTCCTTGAGCCGGCTGGTGTTCCGGCCGGCGGCCTTGGCCTCGTAGAGTGCGGCGTCGGCGGCGGCCAGCACGCGTTCGACCTCGGCCCCCCCGCGGAGCGACACGGCCCCGAGGCTCAGGGTCACGGACAGGCTCGGACCGGACGTAACGAACGGGGTGCCCGCGATGCGGTTGCGGACCCGCTCGGCGAGCTCGCTGGCGCCGCTCGCTTCGAGGCCGGGCGCCACGATCAGAAACTCCTCGCCGCCGTAGCGCCCCACGAAGTCGTAGGGTCGGGTGGCGCCGCCGAGGCGCAGGGCCGTCTCGCGCAGGGCTGCGTCTCCGATCGGATGGCCGTGCGTGTCGTTGATGTGCTTGAAGTGATCGAGGTCGGCCATCACGACCGTGAGCGCCGTGCCCTGGCGGCCGGAGCGGACGATCTCCCGCTGCAGGTTCTCGAGGATCGCGCGACGGTTCCACAGGCCGGTCAGCGCGTCGTGGGTGGCCTCGATCTGCAGCTGCTCCTGCGCCGCGAGGAGCCGGCTCTGCAAATCGACGATGCGCTTGCCCGCAGCGATGCGGGCCTGCAACTCGCCGTGATGGATGGGCTTGGTCAGGTAGTCGTCGGCACCCGCGTCCAGCCCGGTGACGATGTCGTCTCGGCGATCGCGCGACGTCACCAGGATGACGTAGACGTAGGGGTGGCTCTCGTTGCCGCGGATCCGGCGGCACAGCTCGATCCCGTCCATCTCGGGCATCATCCAGTCGGCCACGACGATCTGGACCGGCCCCTCCTCGCTCATGAGATGCAGCGCCTCGCGTCCGTCTCTGGCGGTCCGGACTTCGTAGCCCCAGCGACCGAGCGTCACCTCGAGCTGGCGCCGCTGGATAGGATCGTCGTCGACGACCAGCACCTTCAGCCGCGTCCCGGCATCCGTTGCGGCGCCACGGGCGCCGCTGCAATCCAGACCCGTCATGACTTCCCGAGGTGGTTGCGGATGGCCGTGATCGTGTGCCGCGAGGTTTCGCCGATCGCCGCAAGCCGTCCCGCCGCGCCGGCCACGTCCTCCGCCGCTCCGAGCTGTTCGACTTCGTGACTCGCCCGGCTGAGCGCTCGGGCCGAGACGTTGGCCGACATGCTCTTGAGGTAGTGCGCGGCACTGCGCACGCGCTGCGCGCTCCCGCTTCTGACCGCGGCCGCCAGAGACTCGAGCGCCTTGCCGCACTCGTCGAGGAACATGCGTAGCACCTCGACGACCAGTGCCTCGTCGCCGCCCATTCTCTGGAGCAGATCCCCGGCGTCGAACAGCTCGGCCGCTCCTTCCGCCGCGCCGCCCCCGAGGGCCGCGTGCGGGGCGTCGCCTCTGGCTCGGGCATCCCGCGCGCAGCGGGCGATCACCTGGTAGAGCCGCGCGGCATCGAGGGGCTTGGCGAGGTAGTCGTCCATGCCGCCGGCGAGGAAGCGCGCACGGTCGCCCTTCATGGAGTGGGCGGTGAGCGCCACGATCGGGACGTGCTCGCCGGTGGTCTCTTCCTGCTCGCGGATCCGCTGCGTGGCCTCCATCCCGTCCATTCCCGGCATCTGGATGTCCATGAGCACGACGTCGTACCGTTTCCGCGCGACAGCCTCAAGCGCCTCGGCGCCGTTCCGGGCGACGTCGCACTCGATCCCGGCCCGCTTGAGCAGCTGCCGCGCGACCTCGACGTTCATCGGGTTGTCCTCGGCGACGAGGATCCGTGCGCCGACCGGGATCGCGGCCGGCGTGATCGCTGCAGGCTCCGGCGCCGCTCTGCCCCCGGCCTCCGACGTCGGCAGACCGACGACGCTGATGATGGCGTCGTAGAGGGTCGAGGGGCTGACCGGCTTGACCAGGAACCGGGCGACGCCCAGCGCGCGGCACCGTTCACGGCTGTCCTTCTCCTCCATGCTCGAGAGCATCACGATGATCGGCTTCGTGAACCCCTCGTGGCCGAGCAGCTCCGCGGCGACGTCGAAGCCGCTCATGCCCGGCATCAGGCAATCCAGGAGCACGACGTCGTACTCCGGCGCGGGGCTCTGCGCCGCGCGGATCTTGCGCAGGCCGTCCCCGCCATCCGCCGCCTCGTCGACCGCCAGCTCCCATGACTCGAGATAGCCGCGCAATATACGGCGGTTGACGTCGTTGTCGTCGATCACGAGGGTCCGCCGCCCGCGCAGCTCCGGCAGCCGACACCGGCGCGCCGCCCCCGTCTTGGTGCCGGTGCGGAAGGGGACGGTGAAGTGAAACGTGCTGCCGGCGCCCGCTGTGCTCTCGACCCAGATCGTCCCGCCCATCATCTCGACGAGGCTCTTCGAGATCGTGAGCCCCAGCCCGGTGCCGCCGTAGCGCCGGGACATCGAGGAGTCGGCCTGTCGGAAGCTGTCGAAGATGACGCTGAGCTTGTCCGCGGGGATGCCGACGCCAGTGTCCGTGACGCTGAAGTGCAGCTCGCAGACCCCCGGCTCGGGCTCACCGCGCTTCTCGGTGCGCAGGAGCACGTGGCCCTTCTCGGTGAACTTCACGGCGTTCTTGATCAGGTTGACCAGCACCTGCTTGAGCCGCACGGGATCGCCCACCAGCACGTCCGGGACCTTGGGGTCCAGCTCGCAGACGAGCTCGAGCCCCTTGCGGCTCGCCTCAATGCCGGCGAGCGGCAGGATCTCGTCGCACAGCTCGGCCAGGGGGAACTCGATCCTTTCGAGATCGAGCTTCTTTGCCTCGATTTTCGAGAAGTCGAGAATGTCGTCGATGATGACGAGGAGCGAGTCGGCAGCGCTCCTGGCGAGCTGCAGGTACTCGCGCTGCTCCCGGCCGAGCTCCGTGGCCAGCGCGAGATCGAGCATCCCCATGATGCCGTTCATCGGCGTGCGGATCTCGTGGCTCATGTTGGCGACGAACTCGGAGCGCGCGTGCGCAGCTCTCTCCGCGACCTCCTTGGCTTGTTGCAGCGCCTCCTGCATCTGCTTGCGCTCGGTGATGTCGCGCACGCTCTCGATTGCACCGACGACCTGGCCTTTGGAATCGCGCAACGCGCTCGCCCGCGCGGACACCCAACGGCCGCCTCCCCTGAGGACTGGCGCGAAGGTCTCCCCCGCCAGCACGTCGCCCAAACGGCGAATGTCCCTGTACTTCGCTTCCAGGACCTCGTTGGGAACCGTGACCATGTCGATGAGAGCCGGCCGCCTCTCGGCGTAGAAGGGCACCGCGTATTCGTAGTCCCCCTTGCCGAGCATCTCTGCGGCCTTCTTCCCGGTCATCTCTTCCATGGCCTTGTTCCAGGCGACGACCTTGCCTTGGGCGTCGACGACCAGCGTCGCGTCCGGCAGGAAGTCGATGATCGAGGCCAGGCGCCTCTCGGATTCCCGGATCTGCTCGGTCCGGTCCCGGACCTTCCGCTCGAGATCCTCGTAGAAGCTGGAGAGGCTTAGGCGCATGCCGTCGAACGAGCGCGCGAGATCCCCGATCTCGTCGCTCGTCTTGACGTCGACCGGCGTGTCCAGGTTGCCCTGGTTGAGGTTTTCCGCAATGCGCTTGAGCCGGATGACCGGCCTGGTGATCGTGCGCGAGAATCCTATCGAGCAGACGATGACGAAAGACAGCATCACGGCAGTGATGACGAGGAACTGATGCAAGAGGCGCGCTCGGCCTGCCTTGAGGTAGACGTTGGTTTTGCGGGTTTCCGCCGCGATCTTCTGTCGCGCCTGCGCCACCGGCGCCGAGAATTCGTCGATGTACGTCGTGGCCCATAACGTGAGACCGCTCTCGCCGTCCGCGGTCGTGAACTTGATGGGCGTGATGTACGCGTACTTCTTCCGCGTGGAGCCGTCCGGCTCCACCCAGTCGTAGTAGCCCCAACTCGGCTTGCCGCCCGCAGAACGCTCGATGACGGCCCAGAACGACGGGTAGGTCGTGCTCTGGGTCAGGACCTTGCCTACCGAGGTCGGATGCTTGTGCGTCAGGATGACGAAGTGGCTGGCGTCGACGATGGCCGTGTACCCGGTCCGGCCGATTGGCTGCACGGAGATCTCGCGGAGCACCGGGTCGCTCTTGACGTCCTCCGAGGCCATCTCGGGGCGGGTCGAGAGGTAGATCTCCACCTGCTTGGCCACGTCCTTGGATTTCTGCTGGATCATCCTCTCCCCGAGGGAGTTGAGGGCGTCGGCGCTGTCCTTCGCGGCAAGATCTCCCAGGGCGCTGTTGCTCTCCAGCGCGTAGGTGCCGAGGTCGAACACGTACTCGGTCGCGACGTAGCTGACGGCGATCGCGGTCACGACCGTGAGCACGATGACCAGGGTCAGAAGCTTGAGCATGAGGCTGAATCGTCTCGCCATGGGAGCACCATTCTAGCCTCATCCCGGGCGAACCCGGGCAACGAGCGCAGCGAGGAACCGTCCGGACCAACCTGGCGGTGTCGACAGAGTGCTAGGACGGTGCCACGTCGACGCCGGCCCCCGGAGGCGGGAAAGCATAGCCGGATAGAGGAACCGCGAGGAGAGCGCCGGACCCATCGCCCTCGCTGATGCTCAAGGTGGCCGAGTAGTTGCCCGAGGT
Organism: Deltaproteobacteria bacterium; assembly: GCA_016935975.1. Lineage (GTDB taxonomy): Bacteria > Myxococcota_A > Polyangia > Fen-1088 > Fen-1088 > Fen-1118. The sequence continues at coordinate 3,898 of JAFGPX010000176.1, read as the reverse complement.
GCTTGGGGCTTTGAACACGACGGCCACCTGGCAACTCTGTCCCGCGGGCAGGAAGGCCACGCAGGTGTTCTCGGTGACGCCGAACGCACTGGCAGAGGCGCCGGAGATCGAAACCTCGAGCCCTCCCGAGGCCCCCGAGCCGACGTTTCTCACCGTGAGGACGACGGGATCGCTGACAAGCCCGATGCCCTCGTCGAAGGAGGCGCTGTCGGGAGTCACGACGAGCGCGGAGGAGACGCCGCTGTCCGCGCCGCCGTCCACGGCGTCGCACTCGCCGTCCCTGGCCTTGGAAACGCTCGACCCCTGTCGCACGCAATCGTTGGGGTAGGTCTGGCCGTCGCAGCCGCAGACCGGCTGCCAGAGACTCGGGCAGATCGTCGGGATCTTGGTGCACACCCCGGGCGCGTCTTCGACCAGACAGTCCCCAGGGGCATATTCGCAGAACTCGCCCTCCTGACAGGGGGCTAGGGTGCTGGAGCCACACAGTCGGACGGACGTCGTGGTGCTGCCGCCGGCTCCGCTTCTGCCGCCCGTGCCGCTGCGGCCACCCGTGCCCTGGATCCCGCCCGTGCCGATCGCGCCCCCCGTGTCTTTGCCGCCGCCCGTGCCGATCGACCCGCCCGTGCCTTTGCTGCCACCGGCGCCGCCCGCGCCACCGGTCCCGGCCGGCCAACATAGATCGTCCGAGCCGCAGATCTGCCCGGCAGGGCAAGGCACAGCACTACACGGCGAGGTGATGCAGGGATCCGCGCCGTTGGCGCAGACCCACCCGGTGATACAGCCTCGACTGTCGACCAGGCTCTCGCCGCCGCACCAGTTGCACGCCGGCACGGGCGGACACGAGGTGCTCGTGCTGCCGCCGCTCCCGACCGTGCCGCCGGTTCCCTTCGCGGCCCCGCTCCCTCCGGTTCCGCTCGTCCTGCCGCCGCCACCACCCAAGCCGCTCGCGCCGGCCGTGCCGGTAACGCCAGCCAGGCCCGTCGCGCCGCCCGTGCCGATACCGCCGCCCAGGCCCATCGCGCCGCCGACGGCAAATCCACCTGCGGCATCGGCTCCCGGTTGTCCGCCACCGCCGTCGGGCAGACGCCCCAGCTCATGGCTGTCGACCGAACAGGCACAAAGCAGACAGGTCGTGATCGCGCTCACCAGAAAGCTACTCGGTAACCATCGTCTAGTGTTCATCATGTTCCGCTTAGTGGGGGCAAGCGTCCCGGATTCTCACTTGCCCTCCAAGACGAGAGCCCTGACGCGCGCCCGGTAGGGGCTTTGCGGATAGGCCCGCATGAAAGCGAGGGCCCGCTCGCTCGCCAGCGCGCGGTGTTCGGGCTTGGCCGCCAGGGCCTCGATGGTCAGTGCCTCTCGCTCCTGGGCCAGCGCCGCGGTCCTTGGGGTTCCCTTCTCCAGCAGCTCGAGCGCGCGATCGGGGTCGTGGGCGCGCAGGGCGGCGCGCGCGCGCGCCAGTCTGCGACTCTCGTGCAAGAGATCATTGGTTAGGCTCGGTTGGGCTTCGAGGGAAGCGCTACGGGGCGAGGACACGGTCCCCTCGTGCGCGTGCGCCGGAGTTGGCGCGGGCAAGGGGGACGGACCCCACGACGACGGCAGAGATCTGTCCTCTGCACGTGTGTCCGGCTTCGCGCGCGCCTCGATTCTGGCGCCTTCGGACGGCGCCGGCGCTCCTGCGGGTCGCGCCGACGGCGCCAGGCTCGCGACGCGCTCTACGGGGCGCGACTTCGCCGCGCGCACGCGCGGCGCTGGCGCCGCGCGTGCAACTATGGACGGCGTCGGCAGAGGTTCCGGCCGCGGCGCTGCGGCCGACGGCTCACGCACGCTCGCGGATGGCGCGTTTTTGGGGATTGCCACATACGCGGTCCTCTGCCCGCCCGGGGCTGCTTTCTCCCTTTGCAGCGAGCGAATGCCGTGCACGCCCGCGCCCACGCCGGCCACCAGCACGACGGCGAGCGCGATCTTGCCCGCAAGGCCCCCGGCCGCTTTGGCGGCTGGGCCTACTGGCGGCGCCTCGGGAGAGCCCGGAGCAAGGTCTAGCCGACTCTGCAATCCGGACCAAACGGAGCTCGCCTCCTCGGAGGAAGGGACCGGACCTCGGTCGTTCGCCAGGAGCGCGCGCACCTCCGGATCCGCGCCGCCGTCTGCCTCGCGCCAGCGAATGGGATCTCTCATGGCGTCTGTCCCCTTCCCGCCAGGGCCGTGGCCGCCACGGGCGCCCCCAGCGCGCGCTTGCTTTCCTGCCGGCGTAGCGCCAGCGCCGCCGCGAAGGCCTCGCGGGCCAGGCGCAGGCGCGAAAACACGGTCTTGAGCGGCGCCCCGACGATGGCCGCGATCTCCTTGCCGGACAGCTCCTCCAGCTCGAACATCACGAACACCTCGCGTTGCTCGGGCCGCAGCTCGGACAGAAGCTCGTCGACAAGCTCGATGCGCTCGCGATGCTGCGCGAGCTGCTCGGGATTCTGTCGCTCGTCGCCACGGTCCAGCAGCGCGCGCTCGTCGCCGATCTCCCTGCGCACGTGCGCCAGGCGACGCCGATCGCTTGCCACCCGGTGGCAAATGCCCACCAGCCAGGTGCTCGGCTTGGACCTGCCCTCGAACTCCGGCAGCTTGCGGAAGGCGACCACGAAGACCTCTTGGACGGCGTCCGGCAGATCCGGCTTGGCCGTGCCAAGGCGGAAAAGAGTGCGCCAGACCAAAGCGACGTGCTCGTCATAGAAGGCTCGGAAGTCCATCGAAGAACCGGGTCAATAGAATGAGCGGGTTTGGAACACCGCGATTCTCACGGAATTCGCACCAGCAGGCCTGCTGTCCCGAGCCAACCGGGATGCCCCGAGTCGTAGACCGGGTCCGGGAGCCCACCGATCGTGAAGCGCTCGTCCTTGAGCGAAAACAGGCGGCCCGCCGAGACGGCCAGGGTCAGCCAACGGTGGACGCGGACTCCCACGTGAAGCGAGCCGCCGGCCGCCAACCACGGCCGCCAGACCGAGCGCGCATCCGCGTAGCCCTCGTCCCCCCGCCCGCGAAGCGCCCCAGCCCCGAACTGCCCGCACAAGGCCGGGAAGACACGCCCGCCAAAGGGCAAGATCCCGAAGCACACGCTGGCCAGGCCGGCCAGGACCGTAACCTTGACCGTGCCCGGGCCCCCGTCGATTCCCCGGCTGGGCATCCAGAACGCGGTCAGGCCTGCCGCAAGTCGCGGCCACGGGTGCCAGACCGCATCCAAGGTGAGCCCGAGCGACCCGGCGCCCAAGATCCCGGTCGAGCCCATGGCGCCGCCCCCGACTTCCCACGGCCGCGGAACTCGGGCGGCTGCCGGCGCGTCTCGCGGCTGGGTTGCGGGCAGCGGCCGACCGTCCGCGATCATGGAGAGCGTGAGCGCCAACGCTTCGGCGAGACCGGCGCAATCCTCGCTTCGATCGAAGAGCCGTCGCATCCCGCCCTCGAAACCGATCGCCGAGATGGTCGCCTCGAAACCGTCCTCCACGCGCGCGATGGTGACGGACACGCGCTCGGCCACCGGCGCGCGGGCCGCTCCCTGCGTTTGGCCAAGGCGCCGCGCGACCCGCGCCGCCAGCACGTCGTGGTCCGGGCACTGCTCGGCGCCCGGCCCGCGGTCCAGATCGAACGCGATGCCCTGCGCGCCGGACGTGGCTTGGGCGAGCAGGAGTCCTAGTCCGACGGCCAACGCGCCCGAAGCCATGCTTCCATTATGTCGCGCTCCCGCCCGGAGCGCGCAAGCCCGCGCGTGCCTTCGCGCACATTCCTACGCGCCGCCGCCCGCCGCCGGAGGCGTGACGACTCTGGCCTTGCGCAGCCGACGCCAGAAGCCGTCTTGACCGAAGCACGACCACAACCAGCGCGACCAGCGCAAAAGCGACGCCGCCAGCCAGAT
>JAFGPX010000175.1 GCA_016935975.1 Deltaproteobacteria bacterium | reverse complement strand
GTGAAATCCGTAACTAACTGAGCCGACGAGGGAACGGCGGAGGCACCCCCAAAAACCCTGGAAAGAACCCCGATACTTTTGGCACGCAAATCAAGCCGAGGCCTCATCGAGGGGCGAGACCGAAAGGACGTTTCGAGAGTAGTCGGCGGCCCCGCGTGACAGGGCGGCCTCCAGTACGAGTGCACGCACGGCGCGGGGCTCTGCTCGAGCCGCGCGTCGTGCTGCGACCCAGTCGCGGATCCGCCTCGGGTCGAGAACGTCGTTCGGAGCGATACCTTGCGATGTGCTGTCGTAGTACGCCTGGGCGTCAGCTTCAGCTCGCGGGCGGCTGACAGAGCCGCCCCGCGCCAACAGGAAGGCGGCCACAGGGTCGAGCGTACCCCAAGTGAGAAGCTCCTTCATCCAGAACGCAATCCATGGGAGCCCGCTCCGTGGCCAGTCTCCGATGTCAAGCGCACGAACAGGAACATCGCCCTCGCCCTCCAGGAGAAGGCCGATGATGCTGCCGAGGCCCCACGTGCCCCGATAGATGAAGTTGGTCGCCACGAACTGGTACCAAGTCGTGATCTGCCTGGCCGGAGGCTGGGCCGGCAACGTCTCTTTCGCGAGCCACCAGCGGAGGATCGTAGGCCAGTCCTCGAAATCCCTGCGACCGAGACGGGTGTCGATTCGGAAGGATGGTACCTGCGAGAGAAGCGAGAGAACGTCTCGCACGAAGGTCAAACGAACCTCGCCCGGCCAGAGCGCGTATTCCGCCCCGGACTGAAGCCTCGTCCGAACGGCCCCCTCCAAGCTGAGGAGTCTGCTGGCCGAGCGAGGCGTGAGGCTGGTCCTGTAGATGCGCCGCCGCCGGGCCCCGTCCGGATAGAGCGTCTTGATCGCCCGCCCGCGTGCCAGCCAGATAGCTTCGAGTCGCGCCTCGGCAGCGCCGGCCGCAAACGCGTAGGTGCGCCGCCACACCGCGGTGAGTTCGGCCTCGACCTCCTGCGGCGTTAGCTCCGCCTGCTGAAGCTCCTCAACCTCGTGGATGGCGGCAATGAGGAAGCTATCAAGCGAGTCCAGGTAGTCGTGGGCGACCAGAGCACGATCGCCTGCGTCGGGCACGGCTGTGCGCTCGAGCCACCCGACAAACTCCAAGGCGGCCCCACCCCCTGTCAGCGCGGTCCAGGCGGCCTCGATGGCGCCCAGCAGGCGTGCCAGTGGACTGGAAGTCCGGTCCACCGGTGCCCCGGCTGCGTCGCCGAGGCTTGTCTGCCTGATGGCCGTCAGGAGCTGTCTGTAACCCTCGTGTTGGCGGCGACCCAACGCCTCTTGCTGAGGCAGGACGACCAGCGAGCTTCCCTCCGTCGTAACCCCGGGTCGCCCCGCTCGACCAATGAGGTTCGTGAACTCCTGCAGACTGAGACGAGTCTGGCCTCGGTAGACGCTGGGGATCAAGACGGTGTTGACCGGAATGTTGACGCCCTCCGAGAGGGTTGAGGTCGCGATGATTACGCGAAGGTAGCCGCGATCGATCAAGCGCTTGAGGCGCCGCGCCAGAAGACCGGGCATCTTGCCGTGGTGTACCGCGATGCCCCGCCGTAGGAGTCTGTACTCGGTGGAGTCGGCGGTGAAGTAGTCCTCAGCGATTGCGAGGCACTCTAGCCAACGAGGGTCGTCTAAGCCTGTCACGCGGAAATTCGGGAGCACCGCTTCAGGCCATGTCTCCATCAGGTTGGCGCACGTCTCCGTGAACCCCTCGGGTTTCTGGGTCAGCGAGATCAGGACGGATGGTCTTGAGCCGTCGGGCTGCTCTGCTGCGAGGTGCAGCGCAGCCCATAGGGTCGGGGCTCTCATGCGCACCTCAACGCCGCCGACGGTGAGGCCTCCAGGGAGGTCGGGAAACGGCCGCGGCACGAAGGGTGTGTCCGCGCGCTGCTGGTCGACGAATCTCAGCGAGCGACCATCCATCAGGTCGTAGCGAATGGCGTACTGGCCACGGGCACCAACCTCCAGGTGTCCCAGCATCTGCCTGGTACTTCGATATGCCGAAGTGGTTGGCACGGCGCCGGGCTCTCCTCCTATCCAGCGGGCGAGTGCTGGAGCCGCGCTCGCCGCAACAGCCGACAGCGCCACCACTCGAAACCCGTAGCGATCTCGCGCCCGTAGAAGACGCGCACCCAGCTGTTCGAGACGAAAGGCGCGCGAGCTCCCGTCCGCCAGGCCGGAGAGTCGCGCTTCGTCCTGCTCAACCATATGCGCCTCATCCACGACGACGAGACGAACCCTGTCGAGAAACAGGACCCCGAGATAGCGCAGCAGGGCATCCGCCTTCTCGAACGTGCAGACGACAACCGTCGCACTATCCCTCTCGACCCAGGCGTCTGTTGGCCCCCAGTCCACACCGCCGTAAAGGCCCGTCACGACCACCGGCTCGGGGGCTATCCCGCGCAGGTCTTGCGACAGACGGCTTTCGACTTCCGCCGCGAGCGCCCGGGAGGGCACGAGATACAACACCAAGTTGTTGCCTGGCAGCTGGGCCAGCCCGAGCGGGTCCTGTCGCACGTCCGCGAACAGTGCCTGGACTATGGCAAGCGTCGCCACCGCGGTCTTCCCGGAGCCGGTCGGCGTGCAGAGAACGAACGAATCGTTCGAGCATACGCGGTCAATCCCGATGGCCTGAGCGGGCCAGACGAGTGCACGGCGATTGACGAAGGCAAGGCGAGCGAACTGCCTGAGCGCCGCGCCAGCGGCCTGACTCGAAACCGCGCGGAGTCGATCTATCTGCGGCCACAGGGAGGCGTCTGCGAAGCGGCGGCCCGCAAGCGCGGTCAGCTGCGCGAGCAGATGAGAGTAGGGATCGCGGCTGTGAAGAAGCCCCGCGGCGAGCTCGTCAAGCTTGACCACGGCCCGTTCCACTTTGTCGGCATCGCCGGTGCGCAGGTAGGCACTGATCGTACCGATGCACATCACGACGTGCTGGAATGCCTCCGTCGTGAGATCGGTTCGGCGACCGTTCTCCACGGCATACTGGTCGCGCCAGAAAGCCCGGCTTGCGTCGAGCGCGGCAGGGAAATCCCCGCGCAGGAATTCCCGAAGCAGCCTAGAGGATGTGTCGTCAGCCGGGATGTGGCGCAGGTGGCCCAGGGCCATCGCCGGATAGTCAGCCACCTGATACGCCGCCGCACAGAGGAGATGAATTGGCGCCCCGGCCGGCCGTAGACTCGACGGCGATAGCCACTCGAGCACCTCGGCCGCGCGCTTCACGCCCTCCCGCCAGCCGCCGGTGGGGTCGGCGCGGCGTTCGAGGAGAGCGCACCGCAGGAGGAAGACGGCCTGATCGAGGTCCGCGGCGGCGTCTGCGGGCGTGAAGGCTGCGAGTCCTTCTCGGCCCATTTCCAGTCGCAACCGCTGGCTGTAGAGCTTGGCCTGTCTTTCCGTGAGTGGCCCTCGCGCAAAGCTGTGCCGCGCCTCACGCGCGATCGCGATGGTCGCGTCGCCTGGCAATCAGGTCCTCCGAAAAAGGACGTCGACGGGGGCGACTAGATCGTCGAACTGGAACTCCATCGCCTCGAGTCGCCGCGCCGCCGCGGTGTAGGCTGCGTGCGGGGCGTTGGTGGGCATCCAGGCCATCCGAGGGGGGCGTACCGGAATCTGCGCGCAAGCGTAGGCTACGCCGTCATGCCGGCCGGCGTGTCGATAGTCACCGCGCCAGAGCCGGAGGAGGGCTACCCGCCAGACTTCTGCCTGCGGCGTATCGTACTCACTCAGCAGCGCAACCAGCTCACGAATGCCCGGTGGCCGAAGGCCGCCAGCGGCCAGCTTCTGATGTGCCTCCTCGACCTTGCGGGCGCTGTGGCACGTCAGGCATTTCGCTTCGAGTGCCAGGACATCCGTGATGGCGTCGTCACCGTTCATGCGAAACGCCAGCGCGTCATCCCCCGAGCGTCCAGGTCGGACTTCTCTGTCCTCGTCTGGGTGGTGTGCCTCCCCTGCCGCTAGACGCTCGTTGATCTGGTCTAGATGCTGGAACTCAGCGTCGTGCAGCCGAAACAGGAAGGCGGGCACGGTCCAGTCCGTGTGACCGTGCGCGCCCCAGTGCTCAACCGCAAGAACCGCGAGAATCTCGCCCAGGTACCCTTGGAGAGTTGCCCGGTGAAGCGCGCCGGGATAGTGCGCCGCCGGATCATTGGCTGGATCGTGAAATGGAGAAAGAGAGTCCTCGAAACCGCGCCGGAGGCGCCTTCGGGCGTCCTCGAAGGCCTCCTCGACATAGGCGATGACCTCGCGCTGGATTGCAGCCCAGGCCGCGCGGTTCTCGCGCCACAGCCGGATTCTGTAGGTCGCGTGGGCACCTGGAATCCGTTGCTCAACAAGCCAAGCGTCGAGGAGTGCCGGCGTCAGACGGCGAAAGCGAATCATCCTCGCGCTGATCCGTAGATGTCCACGAGCGTCCCCCAAGAACATTGCGGGCTGGCAGCGCCAGGAGGAGCAGGCACGGCGTGCTAGTGTAGCGCCTGCGAGCTCGGACCGTGCGCCCCTTCGGTACCGCTGAGCCGTTCGACGTCTTTGTCGCATCGCACCAAGAACGCCGACAGCGTTCTTGCGTCCACGATTCCTCGCATCACGTAACGTCGTCCGCCGAGCGGGATCCCGAGGTGATCGTTGGACCGCGGTCGCGATCTCCTATCGGCCGCCGAGGTACTGCTCGGTCGTTTGGAGCGAGGCGTGGCCGAGGAGCATCTGAATCTGCTTGAGTCCCCCGCCGGCCGGACCGTCTCGATGGCGGCCAGGAGCGAGTGGCGGCGCACGACCGTGAGCACAGCGGCGCCCGTCATAGAAAGTGCGTGAGAACCCGGGTGGGTGCCGTTCGACGGGCGCTATCATCACGTGTGCCCTACCACCCGTGGGCCCCCAAACCGCGTGTCGTGGATGTAGAGGTCTACTTCTCGGACCACTTTGGTGTTCGCCGTAGCAGCGTCGAGCGGTACGGGGCGCTCGACATCTCCCTCGTGGCCGACCTACCGCTCTTCCTTGACCCGTTCCTCCTTTTCAACAGTAGACGGCGGGTCTATCGGGCCCTGCACCAGCAGATCATCGACTACCTCGTCTTTCTCCGCGACAAGGCTGCCGACGGCTCGCTGTCCCCTCCCCTCATCGATTCCTGGTACCGATTCAAGGAGGTCAAGCAGACGTGGCTCGGCTTCTCCCGGACGGGGAACGAGGGTGCCGGTCTCGGACGAGACTTCGCGACTGCCCTGCACTCGAATCTGCACCGTCTGTTCCAGGACTTCGGAGGCGAGCAGCGGATCACCAGAAGCGACCACCTGGAGAAGCTCTGCCTCATCAAAGAGGGAGTTGGGCGCGACAAGATCAGTGATTTCACAACTCGACTGATCCTCCACCACCTCTGCGAGTACACGGAGCGGTTCACTCGCAAGCATCTCCGCAGGCCCTTGAAGAAGCGGTTCAGCGTGCCGAGGGTGCAGTTCGACTACAAGACAGAGACGTGGCGCTCAGGTACGTACACCCTCCCCCGGTTCGGGGGCACGTTCGTTCTCCTCACGCCGCGGGATCTGCTGACGCGAGAGGACACGTGGATCAACCGAGCCGAGCTTATCGATCGGTTCGAGGAGCTTCCCCAGGCCGTCGACAACGCGCAGCTCCGGGCCGAAGTCGAGAACTACTTCCGGCGGCTTCTCTCGCGCAAGAAGAGGATCCGCGAGGAGGACCGCCGCAGGGCTGCAGCGCGGACCATCGAGCGCTTTCCGCAGCTCATCGACTACTACATCCGACTCAAGGAGGACACGGGAGACAAAGCGGCCGCCGTCAGCCAGGAGCGGGTAAGTCAGGCGGAGCGTGTCTTCCTCACGCAGCTCGGTGTGTTCGTGAAGGCCCTCCTGGCGCATACGCGGTTCTACGCGCTGGCGGGAAACACCTACGACGAGGCCATGGAGCGCCTCGAGTACCTGAAGGAGGAGATCGAAGATCGCGGCGGCTGGCGGATCTTCTACGATGGGAAGACGCCGATCGAGCGGGAGGCGGACGTTCACATCCTCTACCGGCTGGTCTGGTTTGGCACGTCGTCGGACGTCAATCCGGAGGCTAACAGCGGGCGCGGCGCGGCGGACTTCACGATCTCGAGAGGCGCAGTGGACAAGAGCCTCGTCGAGTTCAAGCTGGCGAGCAACAGCCAGTTGCGACGGAATCTCCAGAAGCAGGTCGAGATCTACAAGAAGTCCGCTCGCGCACAGCGCGCGATCAAGGCTGTCGTATACTTCTCTCTTGCCCAGCGTCGGCGCGTCGAGAACATCCTGAAGGACCTGGGGCTGACGGGTTCGCCCGACATCGTGCTCATCGATGCGCGGCGTGACAACAAGGCCGCAGGGTCGAAGGCCTAATGTCGAACTGCACTCTACCCGGCTCTCACGCACGTTTCGGTGGGCAACGAGCACCAAGAGTGCGACAGAACCCGCAGAACAAGGGGAGGCCTAGGTGCTGTTCGACACCGGGTCTCGCGTCCGGCAGTCTGGCTCGGTGACACGAACGCTGGGTCCGGGCCGTGTCATGGTCGTCCGCCCAGGTAGAACCACGAACCAGCCTTCTCCCAACGATGTGCGAGCTTCTCGGCCAGGGGCCCAGGGAGGTGGAGGGCAAGACCGAGCGCCTTGAATGCCGGATGCTCAGCATGTAGGAACGGAACACTCCCGTAATGCATCCAGGGAGCGATGCGTCGTACGTATGCCGCCCGTCTTAGTGCCCTCACGCACTTCTTCAGGTCTTTCTGGAGTCTCTGCACAGACTGCGGATCGCCGGCGAACACTGCGTCGAGGAACGGGATCAGGAAGCTGCGGAAGTCAACCACCTCAGCCCTGTTCCGTAGCTTGAGCACGTCAGCAATCCGCTCCGGAACCGGAAAGGCAATCTCCTCCTTGATGAGTTCCTGGACCACCAACCCCCACAGTTGACGAACGCCGGTTCCGGCCGGAACCGACGGGGGTGTCGTAAGGGGTCGCGCACCTGCAAGCTGAGTCCCATCCTGAGCCGCCCACGCTTCCGCGACCCCGATCTCGTGAGACGTGGCGACGATCGCGGGCTCGATCTCGTGTGCTGTCTCGGGCGTGAGCTGAAGGATGATCTCTGCGTCCGAAGCGAGCTCTCGCGGCACGGCATCACGCAGGCCGGCCAAAGCCGCCTTGTCACCACGCCGAACACCCTTGAGAAGATCGAACAGCACGGTCGGGAACCCCCTGCCGCGCGCTTCCATCTGAGCGAGCAGTAAAGGGGCCATAGAATCCACATCGTGCCCGTAGCGGGTCCAGAACTCCCCGATGTTCGCAAAGGTGCGCCGTTTGGCGGCGACCACCGCCTCCGGATAGCCCTGGAGGATCCGGACGACGTCTAGGTTCTGGATCCCGGCTAGCTTCATGTAGGGAAGTCCGCGCCTGCGCGCTTTCTCACCTGGGTCCGTGAATACCATCGAGATCTCAGACGCAAGAACGGCAAGCTGTAGGGTATCTGCGACTGTCTCTGGATTGCCGCACTTCTTCAGCGCAGGTGAATGGTCGCCCGCTTCAGGGGGCACCCACTCTATGAACTGCTCCGCAACGCAGCGGGAAATGAATGCAGACCGATACGGCTCAAGCAAGTGCAGTTTCATAGAGACCCCTTGTCCGTTCCCGTGATTGCTCAATCGAGCGGCCCGACCGACTGAGAGTCTAGCCGATCGAAAGTGGAAGCCAAGGCGATAGCTGGGCTTGGGGTCTAGTCGAGCGGATGCGTTCTCGTCGTCAAGGAACCTTGGTTCCTCGGTGTCTTCCTTCGCCGGCGGCCGCCGAGCGGGATCCCGAGGTCGTCGTTCACCGCCGTGGCGATCTCCTGGCGGCTCCCGAGGTAGCGCTCGGTCGTTTGGAGCGAGGCATGGCCCAGGAGCATCTGGATCTGCTCGAGCCCGCCGCCGGCCGCCCGGCACAGCCGTGCGCACGTTCGGCGGAGGTCGTGCGGCGCGAGCGTCTCGATCCCGGCGAGGAGGGAGTGTCGGCGGACGATCGTGAGGACGGCCGCACCCGTCATCTCCGCGCGCACCCGGTCGCTCTTCCCGATCGCTCGGAAGATCAGGCCGGACGAGATCCGGGCGGCGCTCGTCCAGGAGAGGATCGCTTCCCTCACCCACTGCGGCACCGGCACCGTCCGGACGCGACCGCCCTTCCCGAGGATGTCTGCGAAGACGGCTCTCCCCTCGCGCTCCTGCAGGTCCTCGACCCGCAGCGCCACGAGCTCGCTCCGGCGGAGAGCGCACCCGAGAAGGACGGCCAGGATGGCGCGGTCGCGCTTGCCGCGGAGGCTCCCGGTGTAGGGGCTGGCCAGGAGCCGTCCCGCCTCCTCCGCGCCCACCCAGTTCCCGAGGCGGACGCCGTGACGGCGGACGCCCTTGACGCGCGCGATCGCCACGGCGCGCGCCGCATCGAGAAGGCCGTTGTCGGAGGCTTCGAGGGCGAGCTTCCGGATGGGCGCCAGGCGCAGGTTGATGGTGGAGGGAGAAAGCGAACGACTCTCGAGGTGGGCCCGGTACTCCTGAACCGACGCCCTCGTGAAGGGGCGCGGGGGGAGCCAAGCCAGAAACTCCCGAAGACCCCGCCCGTACGCCCTCCGGGACTCCGGGCTCGTCACGGAGTCGAGGACGAGCGCCATGAGCCGCTCCCCCTCCGGGACCCCTTCGCGGGGCACCAGACTCCCCTCCTGGCGGCCGTTTTTGGGCTCTTCCGGCATCCCCTACATTTTACTTTCGGGAAGGAGCATTACCCGGAGCGGAGCAGCGACGTTGAGCTCGGCAAGACGACGTCGCTGCCATGTCAGATCTGGATCCGCTCGACCTC
>JAFGPX010000021.1 GCA_016935975.1 Deltaproteobacteria bacterium | reverse complement strand
GGCGTCGGCCGCTTCCGCGCCAACATCTTCCAGCAGACACGCGGCATCGGCTCGGTCTTTCGTATCGTGCCCAACCGCCTGCCCACGCTGGAGGAGCTGTATCTGCCGCCGGTGGTCAGGAAGTTCACGCAACTGCAAAACGGCCTGGTGCTGGTCACGGGGCCGACCGGCTCGGGCAAGACCACCACCCTGGCGGCCATCATTCACGAGATCAACAAGACCTCGAGCCGGCACATCATCACCATCGAGGATCCCATCGAGTACGTGCACACCCCGATTCAAAGCGTGATCACGCAGCGCCAGGTGGGCAAGCACGTCGACAGCTTCGCCGGCGCCCTGCGCTCGAGCCTGCGCGAATCGCCCGACGTGGTGGTGGCGGGCGAGATGCGCGACCTCGAAACCATTCAGATCGCCCTGCAGGCCGCCGAAACCGGCGTGCTCGTTTTCGGCACCTTGCACACCAACTCCGCGTCCAAGGCCGCGGACCGCGTCATCGACGTCTTCTCCGAGGAATCGCGCGAGCAGATCCGGGGCGTCGTCTCGGTCATGCTGCGCGGGGTGCTGGCGCAGATGCTGGTCAAGCGGGCCAGCGGCGAGGGCCGCCTGGCCGCCCTGGAGGTCATGCTGCAGACCGTGGGCATCGCCAACCTCATTCGCGAGAACAAGTGCTATCAGATCGACGCCTATCTGCAGACCGCCGACCCGGGCAGCGGCATGCAGAGCCTGGATAGCTGCCTTTTCCAGTACATCCGCGACGGCGTGATCACGGTGGAGGAAGGCCTGCGCGTGGCCAACTTCCCTGACGTGCTCAAGCGCATGGCCGCGGAGCTGCCGGAAGACGAGTAGGCCGTCCATGGAGGAATCGAAGCGTCAGCTCATGTCGGAAGGCCGCGCCGCCGAGAAACGCGGCGACCTCAAGAGCGCGGGCGACGCCTACGCGCGCGCCGGCGCGCACGAAGACGCGGCCCGCAGCTACTTCGCGGGTGGCTTTTTCGTCGAGGCCGGTAAGTCGCTCTTGCAGCTCTCGGGCTACGTCGCTGGGCGTAGCGCTTCGGCCGACGGCGGCCGCAGGAATCTGATGCTCAAGGCAGCCATCTGCTTCTCGCGCGGCGGCGACGTGGCCCGGGCGGTCGATCTCTACGTGGCCTGCGGCGAGAAACACCGGGGCGTCGAGCTTCTGCGCTCGCTCGGGGACATGGCCAACGCCGCCCGCCTGGAGGCGGATCGCACCGGCCACGTGGAGCTTCTCGGCTATGCCCGGCCCGACAAGGCGCAGCCCGAGGAAGAGCTGCGGGCCGCGCGCCGGCTGGAAGCGACGGGCAAGCGCGAGGCCGCGCTGGAGGCCTACGCCGGCTTGCAGCAGTGGCAGGACGCCGCCCGCCTGGCGCGCGTGCTCGGCAAGTTGGAGCGAGCGGCGGAGTACTTCGACGCCGCGGCCATGTGTTTCGAGGCGGCGGAGTGCCACTTCGCCGTCCGCCGACGCGACGAGGGGCTCGCGTGCCTCTACCGCGTGACACCGACGCATCCGCGCTACCGCGAGGCCTGCGTGATGGCGATCGGCGCGTGCGCCGACCGTTCGACCCTGACCTTCGATCTCGAACAGCTCGTGACGAAGTTCCTGGCGACCAAGCCCGCCACGGACAAGGAAGCCGAGGCCTTCTACGCCATGGGCCTGCTCTTCGAGGGCGCCCGCTCGTTCGACAGCGCGGCCGACTGCTACCGCCACCTGCTGGCCGCTCGGCCCGGCTATCGCGACGCCGCGGACCGGCTGCGCGCGGCCGCCGACGAGGAACAAGGCGCCTCGTCCAAGGACTTCCAGCGCATCGTCGCCGAGGAGCAAGGCTTCCGCGAGGCCATCAAGCGGCACGCGACCCCCATCGCCAACCCCATCGTGACGCCCGAGCTGCGCGCCGGTCCCATCGCGACGGATTCCGTGCCCGACGTGCCGCCCCTCGACGATCTGCCCGAGCTGCCGTCCCTGCCGTCCCTGCCCGCCCTGCCCGGCGGCAAGCGCCTGCAAGCCGCGGCGCCAGCGCCCGCGGCGGCGGCCGCGCCCGCTCCCGTCGTCGAGGTCGGCCCGCCCAAGGAGGGCATGGTCATCAACGGCCGCTACCGGCTGGAAAAGAAGATCGGCCAGGGCGGCATGGGCGCCGTGTACAAGGCGCGCGACCTGGAGCTGGGCGAGGACGTGGCCATCAAGTTCCTGGCGGTCGGCATGGTGGACGAGGAGATCATCGGGCGTTTCCGGCAGGAGGTGTCGCTGTCGCGCCAGTTCAGCCACCCCAACATCATTCGCATGTACGACATCGGCAGCTACGGCGACAGCAAGTTCATGACCATGGAGTACCTGGAGGGTGAGGATCTCGGCTCGATCGTCCGGCCGGGCGCCCTGCCCATCGACAAGGGCATCGCCCTGCTCATGCAAGCCGCCAACGCGCTGGCCGTGGTGCACGACCACGGCGTGGTCCACCGCGACGTCAAGCCCGACAACTTTTTCCTGACCAAAGACGGCGTTCTCAAGGTCATGGATTTCGGCATCGCCAAGCGGCAGGCCACGAACACCGGCCTGACCCGCGCCAACGTCACCGCCGGCACGCCGCAGTACCTGGCGCCCGAGCAAGCCAGCAACTTCGGCGGCGTCACCCACCTGGCCGACATCTATGCCTTGGGTTGCATCGCCTACAAGATGTTCACCGGGCAGGTGCCCTTCGACGGCGAGGACGTGATGCCCATCCTGCTCGCCCACTTGACCGAGCCGCCCAAGCCGCCGCGCCAGTGGAACCCCCAGATCCCGGCGGACCTCGAAACCATCATCCTGCAACTCCTGGCCAAGCGTCCCGAGCAACGGCTGCAGAGCTGCCGCGACCTGTCGGCATTGCTCGGCTCTATGATCAAGCAGGGGCACGCCCGGCGAGCGTAGGGGCGCCGTCCGAAAGCCGGACGCCCGGCAACTGTCGGCCGCGGTTTGCCGAAACCCCTGGTAGGTGTCTACCAGTCCGGCAACCCCGCTCGCCAAGGCGCCAGATGCCATCTGGCCGGGAGGCAGTCCGCCCGGGTACGAGCGCCGGCGGCCTGAGCAGGGCACCTTGCACAAAGTCGTCCGCGAGAATCTTCAGACTGTCCAACATGGGAACCCTCGAAGGGTTCCCATACCCTCCCGCGATGGATCGCGGCGAGCGAAGCTCGCCGGCTCCCCACGCGACTTCGCCGCCGCCGAGCAGGGCTTCGCGAGCGCGCCTCTGCCGGACTTCGTTCGCGCCGAGCTGGAGGGCTATCTCCACTGCGGGCTATTGCAACGAGGCTTCGCACTGGTCGCGTGCCGGGACTGTGGCGAGCGCCACCTT
>JAFGPX010000174.1 GCA_016935975.1 Deltaproteobacteria bacterium | reverse complement strand
CTGGAAGTTCAAGACGCCGCGCAGAGGACCGGTGAGATAGCAGTGCCTCG
This sequence comes from Deltaproteobacteria bacterium, assembly GCA_016935975.1. Classification (GTDB taxonomy): domain Bacteria; phylum Myxococcota_A; class Polyangia; order Fen-1088; family Fen-1088; genus Fen-1118. Next base: position 6,429 of record JAFGPX010000174.1, on the reverse strand, counting down.
GCGTGCGCAGGCCTCGGCCGTAGAGCGTCGTCCATTCTCCCGAGATCGGATCAGGAATAGGAACGATGACGCATCCACCAAACAACTCGCGTCCTTCCTTGGTAAGAATGCCGAGCGAGAGAAGCTCCTGTCTCACATCGCCGTTCTTTGGGATCGTCTTCAGTAGAGATCCGTCGGCATAACCGACCTTGAAGGTCTTGAGGAGAGAGGCGTCCGTCAGTCCTCGCTTCGAGAGATACGCCTGAGCGTCCTTCCGCTGACAAAAAGTCTTGTGGTAGTGCTCGACGACGCGAGAGAGCAAGAGCGGACTACGTGCCGCGGTCATGGCCGCCTCCCATTCGCCGCCAGCCGCGTAAAGCGAACGGCCGCGCGCTCGTGGAGCCGTCGCGCCATCTCCTCACGCGATGTGATACGGCTGCTCGGCTCCACCAAAGTCTCAAGCGCGATTCCCGCTCGCGCCGCGAGGCGATCGAGCGCCTCGCGAAAGCTGATCTGGTGATAGCGGACGATGAAGCCGATCACGTCGCCGCCGACTCCGCAGCCGAAGCAATGGAAGAGGCCCGACTCTCGACTCACCGCGAATGACGATGTTTTCTCTTGATGAAATGGACACAGACCGAAGTACGTTCGACCGCGACGTTTCAGCTCAATCCCGTGCTCGAGCACGACCTCGCACAGATCGTTCCGGCGCTTGATCTCGTCGATACCTTCCCGACTGACTCGCATCTTTTCTCTCCTCCTCGCGCAGCGCGTTGAACGCGACGTTCTTCAAACGCACGACCTCGGACTTGAGCAAGCGCAGATCCACGAGCGATCGACCGCGGTGATACTCCCGCTCCACCTCCTCCATTCCCGGCCCCGCGATCCGAAACACAGCAACGCTCCGCCCGTTCATCCCGCGCACGTCGACGCCCTCAAGCTCACCGCCGCGCACAAGACCCAGGGCGCCGAGAAACAGGTCGTCCGTCTGAAGCACCACCCACCTCCCCCCGGCAAAGGCCCCCGCCTCCCTGCCTGCCGGCAGGCAGGTCTCCCAAGCGGAGGCCCCGCCGGGACCGATCACGACATCTGGTTGAAAGAGGAGAGTTCAGCTAAAGTGGGGATCGAGTTGAGGGACTCTCCTCTTCTCCTCGGACCGGCGTCGGGGATCCGGCAAGATCATGCCCACGTCGGTCCGTTTTCCTTTTCCGCCCTTCCACCCCCGAAATCGACTCGGCCCGAAAACCTTGTCAAGAGGGTCGTGGGCGTTTGGCTCTGCGAGCGATAATATAATCGTATGGAATACTTCGTCAAGGCCTTTTTTGTGGCGCCGGTATATTCCACACACGAGGTGGAGAAATCGGTGCCACGGAGGAAGACCCACGCATCCACGGAAGAACGCAGCATTGGCGAGAGACTCACGGCGTTGCGCAAGGCACGCGGCATCACCCAGGTCGAGTTGGCCGTGCGCCTTGGCATGAGCCAGCCGCTGTTGTCCAAGTACGAACGCGGCGAGCTGCGCATGCACGGCGCCTTGGTTGCCCAGATTGCGCGGCTCCTCGGCGCCTCATCCGACCAGCTCCTTGGGATCGCTTCCCTTAAGGTGGACGGCCCGTTCAAAGACCGGCGGTTTATTCAGCGGCTTCAGAAGATCGACAGACTCCGAAAACGTGAGCGCCAGATGCTCCTGGGTACAATCGACACGTTTCTCAAGGGAACGGGCGCTAGTAGCCGATGAGACGATCAGACGCGGCCATCCATACGGCGCTCGGGCTGCAGCTAGCTCGGCTTGGTCCGCGTCGGACCCAGCTCGGCCGCCAGTCGTGGTAAAAGATTCATTGATGCCACGCTTCACTGCCATCGATCTCTTCAGCGGCGCGGGCGGGATCTCCCTCGGGCTCCACGCCGCAGGATTTGACGTCCTTCTCGCGAATGACTGGGACGTAGCTTCGGCTCGCTCCTACCGCCGGAATTTCCCCAAGACACCATTCATCGAAGAGGACATCCGTAAGGTTTCGGGCCGCCGCATCTTGGCCAAGGCCAAGGCCGCTCCCCGCGAGGTGGATCTCCTTGTGGGCGGCCCGCCGTGCCAAGGCTTCTCGATCATCGGCGCCCGCGTCGTCCACGATGAGCGCAACGACCTGTTCCGTGATTTTTTGCGCATCGGCGAGGCCCTCAAGCCGCGGTGCATGGTCATCGAGAATGTGACGGGCTTGGCGACCCTCGCTCAGGGCGCGATCATGAGAGAGATTCTCGATGGCTTCCGCCAGCTCGGCTACACGGCCGGATTCGCCGAGCTGCTCGCTGCACAGTACGGCGTTCCACAGATGCGCTGGCGGATGGTATTCGTGGGCTTCCGCAAAGACCTCAGCATAGAGCCCAGCATGGGCTTCCCAAAGCCGACTCATGGCAGCCGAGGCATCGGTGAACTCATCCCGAATTGCACTATCCCGGCTGGCGACATGAACGGCTTCATTACCACCCGCGAGGCCATCGGCGACCTTCCGCCAGTCGGGCCAGGCAAGCTGGTTCCCGAGTACACAGGCCGCCCGAGAAGTGCCTATCAGCATGAGATGAGGTCTGGGCTTACTACTGAGCTTTATAACCACTACGCGCCAAAGCTCTCACCCAAAAACATGGCCCGCATCAGCGCACTGAAGGAAGGCCAGGACTGGCGCGACTTGCCACGTGAGTTGCTCCCCGAAGGCATGCGCCGCGCACTTAGAAAAGATCACACGCGGCGCTACAGCCGCATGACTTGGTCCGGCGTTCCGCGCTCGATCATCACCCGCTTCCGCGACCCCAAGAGCGGGGAATACACGCACCCCGAGCAAGACCGGACGATCTCGATCCGCGAGGCTGCCCGCATCCAATCCTTTCCCGACAGATTCGCTTTTGAAGGTTCCTACTCAGAGCAGTATGACCAAGTGGGCAATGCCGTCCCGCCCAAACTGGCCGCGGCCATCGCACTCGAGGTCAAGCGCTGCCTCGAAGGCACTGCGACCTACCGGCTCAAGAATGCCTTCGCACGCCGGCCGTCAATTAGTCAGGCCCGCTTTGCTTTTGACGCGTTCTAGGAAGTAGCTGCGGTCTCCAGGAGACGCCGCCGTCAGCCCCTCGACGTAACTCGCGAGTGATGTTCTCACCACTGACACCCTCTTGAATTCCAGAACGCCATCCGGCTGCCGCGCACCCGTATAGTCGAAGGTCACGAAAGTGATGTCCCACGAGTCCGCCCTTTCAGTGAAGCGGATCCGCCGCCGCAGGTACTCGAAGGGCCGGTGTTGCATCACGATGTAGAATGGCACGCCGATGCCCTTGAGGTAGTTCCCCTTTACCGCTACCTGAAGTCCGAGCCTCTTATAGATGTTAGCCATGTTGACGCCGTAGGCCACGATGTCCTGCCGCCGCGACTTGGCCGTGGCGTCCGCCGTGAAGTACTCGCGCCACTTGCCCGGCTTTCCTTCCATCCACGCCTTCCAAGCAGGACCCACGCCGCCACCCCGGATGTCGATGGACTGCGTCTCGATCGCCGCCACGTCTGTAATCTCGCCTCCAGCACCCACAGTGATGGCCACGTAGTCGAAGGACGTGCGAGGGTTCGTGAGCACGACCTCGGACACGAGCCGGACCTTGCTGGCGGATCGGCCGAAGTGGTCGTCGAGTACAGCCTGGATCGGGTCACCGTCAAGGCGGTGATCGCACACCGCGTACGTCCGGCGGACACCCTCGTCGTCCGCCGCCGCGTATGTGACCGAGCAGTAGCCGAAGCGGTACTGGATGTACTTTTCGCAAGGACCTCCCATAAAGCGGCAGAAGCGCTTCTCGCGCGCCTCGCGGCTCTCCCGGCTTTCCGCGTCGGACGCGTATCCAAATGCCTCGACGATCGGGAAAGGGCGGCCCTTGCCTGGCTTCGGAATCTTAGGCATTCCGCAAAGCCTATCGACACCACATCACAAGTCAAATACGCTTCCGCCGTGGCCGACACGTTCAGCCGGGCCAAGCGGTCCGAGGTCATGGCCCGCATTCGTGGGAAAGACACTCAGCCAGAGTTGGCTGTCCGCCGCGCGCTTCACCGCCTGGGCTACCGCTACCGCCTGCACCTCATGAGCCTCCCGGGGCGGCCCGATATCGTCCTTCCGAAACACCGCACGATAATCCAGGTCAAAGGCTGCTTCTGGCACGGCCACTTCTGTCTCGGCGGAAGGATCCCACCCGGAAAGTACTGGCGTAACAAACTCGCGCGGAACAAGGCGCGGGACAGCCGGAGCGAGCGGCGGCTGCGTGCACTCGGTTGGAGTGTCCGAACCGTATGGGAGTGCCGTGTGCGACGCTGGTCGCCACACGAGCTCGAAGAGCGGCTGAAGATCCTGCTTGATGATGTCGCGCAAATTACCGACTCAGCACCGGCCCGCGATCGGGACCGCTGCGGTCAGGGCCTTCCCTTCCGCGCAGTCGAGCCGTCACCTTGTCCCCTCGCCGGCGGCAAGAGCAAAAGAGTCCGCCGCGCGGAGCGAGTGTCAAGGGCGCGCGCATGCGCGTCCCGAGCAGCCGGAGGACCGCCTGTCCTGCCGCGCCGCGACGCAGGCAGGAAGGGCCGCAGGCGCGAGGGATCTTGACCCTTGACGCGAGTGAGCACGGCGGCAGAATCTCAGGCCGACGGCGAGGGGAACCAAACACAAACGACTCGGATTAATTCAATACGCTATGGAGATGTGCCGTTAGCTGGTCCAGCTCTCGAGAGCTGAATAGGCGCACACTGCCAGGAACGAGATTCCTTTCGCGGCACCATTGGACCCAGGCACCATCAGCAGTGACGATGTCGCATCGCGATAGCCCTTGCGTAAGATGCTGGATATCGAAAACGTCACTTTCGCGTACCTTCCTGCACAGCGTGCAGAAGAGAGCCGCAAACAGCAATGCCGGATATCGCAGGGACGGCGTGCAGCGTAATTGACGCGATGCGAGGAACTCTCCAAGTCTATTTCTCAAGGTGGGGTATGTACACAAAAGGAAGTCGGAGAATTCGCCGAGCTCGTGGCGATGGACATAACGATTGTAGTCCGACTCGATGTGGCCCGCGCGTATTTCTTCCTCCATCAACGCTCGGCTCTCTTTAAGCCAAGCCAAGAAGCGAGAAGGATTAACTAGTGGCATTAAAAGCAGGCCTAGCGAGCCTTGGAACTCAACCTCGGTCTGTTCTTCGAAGCTCGCTCCAGTAGATCGTTGCCAGTGTTCATTCAATAGATCAGCGAAAGGCTCTTTCCGCTTCCGGGCCTCCTCCTCCCTCCAGTCCACTTTCTCGGGCGGAAACGTCACTCGTAATCCGGGGGAAACAGGGAAGAGATGGTCGAGTGGCAGGTGAGGATCTTTCTCGAAAGCCTCCTTCCAGATCTCCATCGGCGGTTCTTCACCTAAGAAAGAGGCGACCGCCACATGAACTTCATTCCTCCACACATCTTCGCGATCGAGTAGTCCTACGCCCATAGAGAGTTCGTCGCTAAGTTCTGTGATGGCATCGAAGCGACTCTTGTCTGCCAGCACTGTCTCGTCGCGGTGCTCGAATGACTCAGGGCAGAGCAACGCTCCCGAGTGTATGCCTCGCCGCAGTGTCTCCAGAAGATCCGGGAACCGCCCTTCTGCCAATCTAGATAAGGCGCTCTGATCGAGGTACACGAGCAAGCGTGGTCCGGGAGGTCTACGATGGAGCGAGTCAATCTCTGCCACGGTCCACAGCATAATCCAGTAAGTCGATGAATAGAACGATCACCAGGGCGTCGCGTGATTGCGCGAGCGAGCGACCCGCAAAGACCGTGACGACGACGAACGAGCGAGGGGCGCGTGGTCCGGCGCGACGAGCTGAACAGCGACGGACGACGCGACCCCGGCGACGTCGGCGGCGCGGGCTTTGCCACGGTGAGCCGCAGGCGCGAGCGCCAGCTCGCGCCGGAGCCCTGAGCGAAGCGAAGGGGAGTGATCAATGAATAGGCAGTGGCGACAACGAGGAAACGGCCACTGCCTTCCTGCCAAAGCACAGGCGCGGCGGCGCATGGGCACGAGGCGTGCTCGCCGTTTTGGACGAACCGCACGCCGCGTGACCGGGCGATCAGGCGCGGCGACAAGACCGCGAGCAGAGAGACGATGGCCGCGGCCGTGGCGCCACGATCGCCCATCGACACGGACGCGGGCTTCGGCGCGCAGCGAGCGCACGAATGAAGACGCCGGTGGGGCACGACGCTTGCCCGTGAGGACGTTGACGGACGCAAGTGGCGTGACGCGCCGGCATCGAACAAGTCCGTTCGTCCGGCGGCGGCGAAACCAGAACAAGACCGGCCGAGTGAAATGACGACGGCTCTGGGCGTTCGATAATTGATAGCGTTTATCGAAGCCGAGCCCGAAGAAGATGCGGCTGCCGTATTGGATGGTCACGAAGCTCGGCTTGGATAAACG
>JAFGPX010000173.1 GCA_016935975.1 Deltaproteobacteria bacterium | reverse complement strand
CGGAAGCGCTCGTTCTCGACGGCCCCTTCCTTCTTGGCCACGCGCTCCTTGAGCTCGGCCAGGAGCTTCTTGTAGAAGTCGTTGGCGGCCTGGGTGCCTCTGCCGACCACCGCAGGTCCCATCAGCGTGCAGCCGTCGTAGAAGGTGAGAGGCGACGGCCGTGCCGCGGCGGTTTCCAGAGTCTCCTTCCACAGATCGGAGCACTCCCGAGAGAGGGCGACCACCTCGCGCAAGCGATCGATGTCGAATCTCTGCCCCGCAATCTCCTCGAGAGGCTTGACCATCTCCTCGGTCTGCTTCGCCACCGACGACACAATGCTTTGCTTGCTGTCCTCGACCGAGCGGTTGCCGATGACTCCCACCATAGGCACGTTGAACTTCCTCGCATACCAGCCGAACCAATCCTGGACGTCGCGGCACTGGTTCGTGTTGTAGACCAAGACATCTGGCTTGGGCACGCTTTCGATGCCCTTGTAAGCCTTGGAGAGCGGCGTGACCCCTTGCGTAAATGCTCCGATATCCGCCGTCATGTAGGAACAGGTCTCGGGCGAATAGCCCAGCGCCGTCGCATACGGGATGTAGTCGGTCGCCAGGCGCGTCGTGCCCAGCATGGCCGAATGCGTCTCGGGGAAATAGACCAAGAACCCCATCGCTCTGAGAAGCTCGGCAGGCCCGACGCTGGTGCACCACGCGATCTTCTTCTCGCCGGTCTTCGCGTTCCTGTCGAGCTCGTAGTAGTAGTCCGACATGTATTTCGCGGCATCCGCCGCTGCGTTGATCTTCTTTCTAGGAGCGGTGCGGGCTTTCGTCGGGTCTGACATGGTCACCTCGTAGTCTCTCTGTGACGTAGCCTCCAAGAGACCGATCTGCGCGCTAGAAACGACGGGAACTTAGCGGCTAGGGGGTGTGTATTCCAGGGGAAAGTTGTCGGGGTTCGTGCCAACTCGGGCTGAGCACTACTGTGTTAATACCTCGACGCAGCCTGCTCCGCAGCCGTCCTGCAACCGCCGACGGACACCGGGCATCGACGCGCACGCCCATCTCATGGCAATGCGCTATGCTCGGGGCGTGGATCAGCCTGTAGGAGAGCGAGCCGGAACGGCTTCGCGTGACGACCTCGACCTGCTTGCAGAGGCCGCGCGGCTAGCCGCCGCGGCAGCGCCGTCGGCCCTCGTCACGGTCGTGGCCAGCAAGGGCTCGACGCCGCGCCATCCTCCAGCCAAGATGATCGTGGGTGCCGACGGCGCCGCGCGTGGCACGATCGGCGGCGGACGGCTCGAGGCCGAGATCGCGGAAGCGGCCGTGTCGGTGGCGAGAAGCGCAGCGCCTCCCTCCCGTCTGCGTCGCGCCACCCGGGACCTAGGCATGTCTTGCGGAGGCGAGATCGAGGTCTGGATCGAGCCGCTCGACGGCGCGCGCGCCGAGGCCCTGCTGGAAGTCTCCCGGCGTCTGGCTCGGCGACTGCCCACGGCGCTTCGCACGACCCTCGTTGCGCCCGGCGGCAAGACGGCGCTCGCCGAGGACCCGTGTCTTGGCACTCGCCGCCCGCGGCTCGAGGGCGACTGCTTCGTGGAACCGGCCCTCCCGCGCGATCGGCTCTTGCTGTTCGGCAGCGGCCACGTCGCGTGCGCCTTGGCTGCGCTCGCCGCCAGCCTCGGCTTCGAGGTCGTGGTGTGCGACGATCATGAGCTCCTGTCGCCAGAGCGGTTCCCCACCGCGCGCCGGGTAAACAGCCTCGACGTGGCTTCTGTCCTTGCCGCGGTAGGGCCTTTCGGCCGCGGCGACCACGCCATCATCGCGACGCGCGACCATGATCTCGACCAAGCCGTTCTCGAGCAGTTGCTCCCCCGCCACGAGTTGGCTTCGCTCGGCTTGCTCGGCAGCCAGCGCAAGCGCGAGCGCTTTCGCGCCCGGGTCGAATCTCGTGGTATCGGCGACGCCGCCTCCTTTTCGCGGCTCCGCTGCCCCGTGGGCATCGCCATCGGTGCGGAGACGCCGGAGGAAATCGCGGTGTCTATCGTCGCCGATCTCATCCGCATCCGCCGTGGTGCCTAATGGAGGCAGTCGCCGTCGTACTCGCGGCCGGGGCCGGCAAGCGCATGGACAACCGTGCCAAGGCGGCCCTCCTTCTGCCGGACGGACGCACGTTCCTGGCCGCGGTCGCGGCCAGCGCGCGAGCCGGCGGCTGCCGCGAGGTGGTGGTCGTGGTCGGGCCACCGCACGCGCTCGAAACCAAGACCGCCGCCCAGGCTGCTGGCGTGACGAAGATCGCTGAGAATCCGGACCCAGAGCGCGGGATGGCATCGTCGCTTGCCGTTGCGCTCGCTCGCCTCGACCCGCACGAGGTGGACGTGGCCCTCGTCTGGCCCGTCGACCACGCGCTCGTGCGTGCCGGCACGGTCGAGGCCCTCCTGCGCGCCTCCGGCCGCGACCTCATCGTCGTACCCACGGATGCGAGCGGGCGTGGTGGCCACCCGACGGCCTTCGGTGCCTCCCTGTGGCCCGAGCTGCGCAATGCCGCGGTCCTACCGGACGGTGCCCGCGCGGTCGTACGGGCCGACCGGACCCGCGTCGTTCGCGTCCCGGTTTCGGATCCCGGCGTCTTCTTCGACGTCGACACGCCCGACGACCTCCGCGAGGTCCGGACCGGCGATACGTTCGGTCATCGGCAGACCTGATGCTCCGGCCGATGCGCGGCAGCGCCCTTCTCGTGCTGCACCGGCCGGTCAGATCGCCCTGTCTCTTTGACTGCGAGTCCGCTACTCTAGCCGCCTGCGCGGCCCGGTCCGCGCAGGGGCACGAGAAGGCAGGGCCGCGACGTGCCGCCCGCTCTTCGTGCTCGGAAAGGAGTCCGTCACGTCACCTGTCTATCTGCGCCTATCGGTCACGGACCGCTGCAATCTTCTTTGCCGGTACTGCCGCACGGACGCGCAGAACCTGACGGCGCCCGGTCTCCCCGACGAGGCGATGCTCCGGATCGTGTCCGCCATGGCGCGCCTCGTGTCCATACGCAAGCTCCGACTCACGGGCGGCGAGCCGTTGGTTCGCGTTGGCCTTCCCGCCCTCGTCCGCAAGCTTCGCGGGCTTCTGCCGAAAGCCGAGCTGGCCATGACCACGAACGGCACGCTCCTGCATGCGGCGGCCGCGACGCTGCGCGATCACGGTCTCGATACCGTGAACATCAGCCTCGATACGACCCACCCGGCGCGCTTCGCCCACCTGACCGGCGGGGGCCAGCTCGACGCCGTGCTCGCGGGGGTCCAGGCCGCCCGGCGCGCCGGGTTCGAGCGGATCAAGCTCAATGCCGTGCTCCTGCGCTCCCTGCGCGACGAGCAGCTTTCCGACCTTGTCCGCTTCGCCGCCTGGTGTGGCTGCGAGCTGCGGTTCCTGGAGCTGATGCCGATAGGGGCCGGAGCGCTGATCTACGCTCGCGAGCGCGTGCCTGCGGACGAAGCGCTCGCGGAGCTGCGGCGGGCGTTCGGGCATCCGGCCGAGCTTCCGAGATCGAGCAATTCTCGTCGCTATCGGTTCGACGTCGACGGGACGGCCGCGACCGTTGGCTTCATCGCACCGGTTTCGTATCCCTTCTGCACGGGCTGCGACCGGCTGCGGCTCGATGCCCGCGGGCGGCTCTATCCCTGCTTGCGGAGCACGGAAGCCTGGGATCTCGCCCCCTATCCGTCGGACTGCCACTCGGACTTGAAGGTGAGGATCGGCCTGCGTGCTGCGATGAGCCGCAAGAACGCGATCCAGGCAACCCAACGCGTCTGGCCCGCCCGATCGATGGCCGCAACCGGAGGGTGAGCGATGCCGTGGCTGGATCCAGACCGAGCGCTCGCGCTGGTCGTCGAGCACACGCCGACGGGGGTGGTTCGGGAAGTGGCGCTCGAAGATGCCTGCGGGCTCGTGCTGGCCGAAGACGTCGTGTCCGATCGCGACTATCCCCCCTTCACGCGAGCCATGATGGACGGGTTCGCGGTGCGGGTTGCGGATGCAGGGCGCCGGGCGTCCGTGTGCGGGATCGTGGCGGCGGGACAGGATCCGCAAGCAGCGGGGCTCGCGGTCGAAAATGGCCGTGCGGTCGAGATCACGACCGGCGCCCCCTGCCCGCCCGGCACCGAGGCGGTGGTCATGCACGAAGAGGTCGATGGGGACGGCGAATCGGTGCGGCTGCCGCAGGGCATTCGGGCAGGCCAGCACATGGCGCCGCGCGGGAGCGACTGCGCTGCGGGCACCGCCGTGCTCAGGGCGGGCCAGGAGCTGACCGCGCTCGGCATCGGGATCCTCGCATCCTTCGGTCGCAAGAAGGTGCGCGTGCTCGCTCCTCCGTCGTTGGCAATCATTACCACGGGCAACGAGATCATCCCCGAAGACGGCTGCGCGGGGCCGGTCACCATGCGCGACGCGAACGGTCCGATGCTGGCCGCCCAGGCACGCGCTCTGGGCTTGGACGCAGCCACCGCCTGCGCGCGCGACAGCGTCGAGGCCATCGGGCAGGCGCTCGCGCGTGCGTCGCAAGCGGACATCGTGCTTCTATCCGGTGGCGTATCGGCTGGACGCTACGACCTGGTCCCCGCAGCGCTTCTCGGCCTCCATGCCGAGGTCATCTTCCACAAGGTCGCGCAGAAGCCGGGCAAGCCCTTGCTTTTTGCCCGGATGGGCCGGCGGCTCCTGTTCGGTTTGCCCGGAAACCCGCTCAGCAGCCATTTCTGCTTCCATCGCTACGTGGCGGCATCGCTGCGCAAATGGATGGGTTTGCCGGCGCCTCCCGTTGGCGGGACGGCTCGCTTGGCGACGGCGCTCGCGGGCGTGCCCGAGCGAACCCTGTTCGAGCCCGCGCGCGTGGAGCCAGACGAGCGCCTCGAGGATGGCGCCAACGGGTGGACGGCCGTTCCGGCCCACACGCGAAGCTCGGCGGATGTCTTCAGTGCGGCAACGGCCAACGCGTACCTGAGACTGCCGCCGGGAGAGCGCGGCATGCCCGCCGGTGCCGAGGTGAGCTTCGCCTGGATCGGAGGAGCGAGATGAGCGTGTCCAGGCAGGTCGACGCGAGCGGTGCAGCTCGTATGGTCGACGTAGGAGACAAACCCGACAGCGCTCGCTGGGCCACGGCATGCGCGCGGGTGAAAATGTCGGCGAAGCTAGCCGCCCGGATAGGCGAGAAAGCGATGGCGAAGGGCGACGTGCTGGCCGTGGCCCGACTCGCCGGGATCATGGCCGCCAAGCGAACCGCGGATCTCATCCCACTCTGCCATCCGGTTCGCCTCGATGCCGTCCGAGTCGACTTCACGCTCGGCGAGGGTTGCGTGGACGTGCGCGCGCGAGCCTCTGCGCATGACCGGACCGGCGTCGAAATGGAGGCTCTGACCGCCGCCTGCATCACCGCGTTGACGATCTACGACATGTGCAAGTCCGCCGATCGAACGATGGTGATCGAATACGTGCGGCTCGAGGAGAAAGCTGGCGGCAAGAGCGGCCATTTCCGCCGACCCGCCGCCGCTGGTGAGCCATGAGCGGCCAGGGGGTGATCCTGGCGACCTGCATCGGCGAGAGCAGGGGCGCGCCGAAGCGGGCCGTTTCGTCGGTGCGGCTGGTTCGCGGACATGGCCTCGAAGGCGACGCGCACGCCGGGAACTGGCACCGGCAGGTCAGCATGCTGGCGGACGAAGAGATCGCAAAAGTGCGCAGCGCCGGGCTCGTAGTCGAGCCAGGCGCCTTCGGCGAGAACATGATCACTTCCGGCGTCGACTTCGCCGAGCTCGCCGTGGGCCGGCGCTTTCGCGTCGGTCAGCAAGCCGTGCTCCAGATCACCCAGCGAGGCAAGGAGTGCCACTCGCCCTGCAGTATCTACGAGCGGCTCGGCGACTGCCTCATGCCGCGCGAAGGCCTGTTCGCTCGTGTGCGCCGGGGCGGACGGATCGGTCCAGGCGACGCCGTTTGCCTCGACCCCGATCTCGATCGCGTGCGCTGGGCGGTGTGTACGATCTCCGACCGTTCGGCATCTGGCGAGCGCCAGGACGAATCCGGGCTCGCGGTGCGCGGGCTGCTCGAGGGCTGCCTGGGAAGCGGCCTGGTTTCGCACGCGGTCTTGGCCGACGAGCAGGACGCCATCGGCAACGAGCTGCGGCGGCTCTGCGACGAGGAAGTCTGCGACATCGTCGTGACCACCGGGGGCACGGGCCTCGCCCCGCGCGACGTCACGCCCGAAGCGACGCTGGCCGTCGTCGAACGCCCGATCCCCGGCATGGCCGAGGCCATCCGGGCCGCGGGTCTTGCGCACACGCCGCACGCCATGCTCTCACGCGCCGTGTGCGGTCTGCGCGGGCAGACGCTCATCGTGAACCTCTCGGGAAGCCCGAGCGCGGCTCGCGAGCAGCTCGCGGTGATCCTGCCCGTGCTCCCGCACGCCATCGCAACGGCAAGCGGAATCCCGAACGACTGCGGCAGGCCCGCCCCGCGGCACGAAGAGCGATGAGGCTTGCGCCGGATCTCCCGGCATCACTGCGGCGAGGCCGCGCCGGGCCCTCTGTCTGCTTTGTAGTCTCGCAGCGCGAACAGGGCGGCGCCAATGGCTCCGGTAAGCTGCGGGTACTGCGCGACCAACACCTTCCTGCCGATCATTTCCTCTGTCATCGTGACCAGATAGGGATTGTG